>JBDTAC010000050.1 GCA_039924845.1 Bacteroidia bacterium | reverse complement strand
TCCAACGTAAAAATTGAATAATCTTGTAAGCTGTCAATTATTTGGCTATAAAATTCAGCAGTCGGTATATATTTTTTTAGAGTTTTTGGATTGTCTTGTTTGTTTTCCATTTGATTTATTTTAGTCGTTAGGTTGAATTCTTATGTTGTCTGCCGCCATAGTATACAGCGGCGCGCGGATTGTCGCAACAAAAAAACGATTTAATACGTCAATCCTACCTCTTTTTTTATGTAAAGCGAAATAATTAAGACAAAATGATTTCGCTTTACGTTTCAAAAATAAGGCATATTTTCCTTGCAACAAACTTTATATTTTGAGTTACAAAATTGTACGTGCAAAAAAATATTTTTTCAACGCATTAAAAAAGCCTTCAATTGTGAAAGCCTTTTTATTTTGTGACTCCGAGAGGATTCGAACCTCCAACCAACAGAACCGGAATCTGTCATTCTATCCAGTTGAACTACGGAGCCTTTTTACAAGCGACAAAGATATTATTTTAAAACTTTTGGAGAACTTGCAATAAAATAGCCGAAATACAGTTGTTCGTTAATGTGTTTTTTAGTAATATTGTGTAGAAAAAAGAGATTAAAAACTGGATGAAAAAATTATTTTTTGTATTGCTTATTTTCGGAAGTGCCTATTCGGTTCAATCGCAAGACCTCGCTATTGGACAATGGCGAGAACATTTAGCATACGGAAATGCGATTTCGGTAACTTCGGGACAAGGCAAGGTATATTGTGCTACTAAAAGCGGTATTTTTTCATACAATACAAACGACAATTCATTTGAACGTTTATCAAAAGTAACTGGGCTTTCGGATGTTGGCGCAACGTGTATCAAATTCAATACATTTAATAATTCAGTTGTAATTGCATACACCGATGGAAATATTGATTTGATTTTAAACAATACGGTCATCAATGTGCCAGACATAAAAAACAAAGCCATCGCCGGTAATAAAACCATTAACAGTATTTATTTTATCAATCAATATGCTTATTTGGCTTGCGGCTTTGGGATAGTGGTGTTTGATACGCAACAACAAACCATTTATGATACGTATTATATTGGTCTCAATGGCACATATTTGAACGTGAGAGACATTACTTCGGACGGTACAAATATTTATGCTGCTACGGACGTAGGTGTTTACGAAGCACCGCTTAATAGTCCTAATTTAGCCAATTACAGCAATTGGACAAAAGTAGGAGGAGGAGTTTTAGCTGCTGGAATTTACAATACCATTGCTTCGATAAACGGAACTGTATTTGCGAATTTTTCCAATCTCCTTACTCATAATACATCGATGAAAGACACTGTTTACGAAAGTACCAATGGCGGTTCTACTTGGACTCGTTTTAATCTCGTAACAAACACCAATATTGCAAAAATAGAAGTAAGTAATAATCAGTTGCTTTTTTGTACACAAAATGCGATAGGCGTTTATGATAATATTATTCATTTCTTGGAAAATGTAAAATACAATATAAATTCCAATGGAATGGATGATAACGACGCAATTGTGGATCAAAACAATACAATTTGGATTGCAGATCAAAATACAGGCTTGGTCAAATACGTTAATCCTTCCACAAGTGTTCCTTACGCACCAAATGGTCCAAAAACTTCGAATGTTTTTGCGATGGCTATTTCAAACAATACCTTATGGGCAGTTCCTGGTGGTGTTGATGGACACTGGGACAATGAATATAATAAAGACGGGATTTTTCTATTTAACAATGATTCTTGGTCCACGATAAATCCCTGCAATTGCGGACCTAATACGGATACTCTATTTGATGAAATGGCAGTAGCGGTTGATCCCAATAACCCGACTCATGCGTATATAGGTTCTTGGGGTAAAGGACTTTTAGAATTTTACAATGGGTCGGTAGTAAATGTATTTACAGATCAAAATACTAATGGTGCTTTGCAAGGACTGAATATACCCGGCTATAATCCGATTCGTGTTCCTGGATTAGCATTTGATCAAAATGGATATATTTGGGCAACCAACAGCAATGTGGCACACACAATTTGTTATCGCGCACCTTCTGGCACTTGGCAAGGGTTAAATTTCTCAACGTTTTTAGATAATTCCAAAACCATAGGCAATATAATGATTACGCAAAGTGGAGAAAAATGGGTGGTTTTACCGAGAGGAACGGGAATTATGGTCTATCAAGACAATGGTACCTTTGCGCAACCAAATACAAGTAACACAAAAATCCTAACCAATATACCTGGCAACGGAGGATTAATTAGCAATAATATTTTTTCATTAGCGCAAGATCAAACTGGTGCTGTTTGGGTAGGAACGGATCAAGGAATAGATGTGTTTTACTCGCCAGACGCCATTTTCAGCGGAAGCGGAGGTTGGGATGCACAGCAAATATTATTGCAACAAGATGGACACGTGCAGATATTGTTGCAAACACAAACCGTTACTGCCATTACAGTGGATGGCGCCAACCGAAAATGGATTGGGACCAATGGAGGAGGTGTTTTTTTAATGTCGCCAGATGGAACACAACAAATTCAACATTTTACTGCCGAAAATAGTCCGCTTTTATCTGATAATGTTGGCAGTATTGCCATAAATCCTAATACAGGAGAAGTTTTTTTTGGTACCGATTTAGGCATCGTTTCCTACAAAAGTACAGCTACACAAGGCGGTACAGATTTCGGTAATGTATATGCGTATCCCAATCCCGTTCCACACGGTTTTACTGGTCCAGTTGCCATTAAAGGATTGGTGCAAAATGCAGATGTGCGCATCACTGATATTAACGGAACATTGGTTTATAAAACAATTGCTTTGGGTGGGCAAGCCATTTGGCAAGGAACAAATTTTAGTGGCGCACGCGTGCAAAGTGGCGTATATTTGGTGTTTTGCTCTAACAGTGATGGTAGCAAAACATTTGTTACAAAAATTTTATTTATGAATTGATTTTAAATGCTCTATACCACGCCAGGCATCGTTTTACAAACGATTGATTATTCTGAAAACAGTATTATCGCAAAAATATATACCCTCCAATTCGGACTTTCTTCCTTCATGATTAATAGAGTACGATCCAAAAAAGACAAGAAAAAATCTTTTTTGCAAGCACTTGCTCAGGTAGAATTGGTGTGTGATTACAAGGAAAAAAACAATCTTCAAAAAATTGTCGAAATCCGTAATGCAAAGCCTTTCCAAACCATTCCCTTTGATGTAATGAAAATGTCCATCGCTTTGTTTATGAATGAAATTATTTATCGTTCCATACACGAAGAAGAGCCAAATGAAAATTTATTTTTTTTTCTTGCTCATTCGATTGAAACCTTAGATCGGACTATTGAAAACAGCTCTAATTTTCATTTGCTTTTTATGATTCAATTTAGTAAATATTTGGGATTTTATCCGCAAGGAAATTATACTTCTGAAAATTATTTTTTCGACCTCAAAGAAGGCTCTTTTACAGGAATAAAACCTCGTCATGAAAATTTTATTTTGTCCCCATTAGCGGAAGCGCTTGGGGCTTTTTTAAGTTTAAAAATAAACGAATTTCATACGGTGAAAATGAGCAATGAAACGCGCCGAAAATTACTCGAAAAAATCATTTTGTATTTTCGCCTTCATTTAGATTCGATGCGAGAAATAAAATCGCATCACGTATTGGAGCAAATAATGGAGTAAATTTTACGCTTCAAAAAAATAATTTTTCGAAGCGTAAATAAAAAATATAATCTCTTGAAAAAATAATTTTTCGGATGAACAAAAAATGGATAAAATACCTCATCGTAGCCTTGCTTTGTTTGCCCTTGTTTTTCATCAATATTAAATCTTCTCACGATTGGGGCGATGATTTTGCACAATACATTCATCAGGCAAAAAATATTGCGCAAGGTATTTCTCAAATCCAAACTGGCTACATTTATAATCCCCACTATCCTTTGCTCGGACCGCCTTCTCTTCCGGTAGGTTTTCCTTTGCTTTTAGCACCTGTTTATGCTGTTTTTGGAAATAACATTGCTTGTTTCGATGTATACATTACGGTATTTCTTTTTGCGTTTGCCTTGTTGATGTTCCACTTTTTATGTAAACATTTTTCTGCATTGATTGCTACTTTACTAGTACTCGTGGTAGTTTATAATCCATGGACATTGAATTTTAAAATGGAAATCATGTCGGATATTCCTTTTAGTTTACTGCTGTTGCTATGTATTCTGATTTATCAACAAAAAAATAGAACCATTGTGAGGAGCATTTTGCTGGCAGTATTACTGGGCTTTTTAATTTCTATCCGAAATATTGGAATTGTATTTATCTTAGCAGTAGCATTGGATTTTTTGCACGAATTATATGAAAATTATACGTCTATCTTGCAAAAAAAATATGCGTATAAAAAATTAATATCGCTTACAATTATTGTTTGCGGCGGATTTTTAATTTATGTAATTTTAAATAAATGGCTATTTCCTGCCAGTAATCAAGGTATTTTTTCGTACAATTATTTTTTGGATGTGAACCATTTGAAGGAAACAATCCAAACAAATTTGGATTATTACATGGCAGTTATACGCGCCTTTTTTGATCCTTGGAACGAACATTGGCAATTTGTAGCACAGTTTTCAGGCGATATGATTTTTGCTTTTATCGTATTGGGAATGATAAAAAAAATGACTCAAAAAATTGATTTTGTTGATACCTGCGTACTGATTTATCTTTTTATAATTACGATATATCCGGCTTCTACTGGAGGTTTTCGACTCTTGTTACCGCTTATTCCTTTCTTACTTTACTATGCCATACAGGGTTTACGCAGTATTGACATTCGGCTAAAAATAAATCCAAATTTATTTGCGATTGTCTTGACGATTTTCGTGTTTTTTTCCTACAAAAAAGGGTGGAGCGAAATTTCGAAAGGAGAAAAAATAACTTTGCAAGGACCGCAACAAAAGGAAAGTATAGAAGCTTTCAATTACATCACCAATAATACACCCGAAAATGCACGCTTCGATTTTATTAAACCTCGTGTGCTTGCTTTGTATACGAATCGTTCGGCAATGAGCAATTTATACAATCAAAATACGTCCATCATTCATCAACATTTACTCGAAAATAATGTTTCTTTCCTCCTTATCAACAACCGTATTTCGGATGATTCGCTAAAAGAATATGTTAAAGTATATGAAAAAAACTGGGACGAAATATGGAGCAATACGGAATTTCAACTTTATAAAAGAAAGTAAGGCTTCAAAAAAATAATTTTTCAAACGTGTTTTTCTGAAATAAAAAATCGCCCTATTTTTCAATAGAGCGATTTTTTTGGAGGTCCCGAGCGGATTTGAACCGCTGTACAAGGTTTTGCAGACCTCTGCCTAACCGCTCGGCCACAGGACCTTTTTTCAATAATGAAAGGCAAAGATAACAAATAATTGATTTGAAATATTTCAGACTGTTTTTTAAAATTATTTTTTGAAGACTCTATTTTGTATTCGAAAAGTTATTTTTTCTGCATTTATTTGGTCAATCCGAAAATACCTTTTAGCTTCGCGGCTGAAAAACAAAAATTTAATTTCTTAAATGGACGCAGGGCCCAGTTATACTTTTGAATTAAATAACAGATCAAAAAATGCTGTTACGATCATCCATATTGCTGTTCGCAAAGGGATATCGGAGATTGTCGCTTTACCGCGCGTGCCGAGCCTTTCAAATGTCTTCGTTAAACATTCGTTTAACGGATAAAAATTCTTTTTGCCCTTCCGATTTTTTAATTTCTCCACATACATTCCTTTTTAAACCGTTCGAAAAGAAGTTTTTTTCGCCGTCGAATTATTGTCTTATTAAAGATTATTATTTTTCATTTTCTGTGCCTTAGCAGATTTTTTAATTCAAAAAAGCGCCTCGAAAAAATAATTTTTCGAGGCTCAAAAAAAGGAGTGGAAAAAATAATTTTTTCATTTACCAAAATTTTAAGGAGAATTTGTAATGAATATTTTATCAAGTCAAAAAAAGAAATCAAGCGCGCAAACGAACCACCAAGGCTCTTCGTACGCGGAACTTATCAATGTATCCAAACGCGAAAAACAAAATTTTTTCTCCGCCTTGGAAAGTAGCGAAAAAGGTTTAACGGCGGAACAAGTAGAGGAGAAAAAAGAAAAATTCGGACAAAACGAAGTGTCGCACGAAAAAGCGCCTTCGTGGTATACGCAACTGTTTGGCGCATTTTTAAATCCATTTATTGGCGTGCTTATTATTTTAGCCATTATCTCCCTTATCATGGATGTAATGCTTCAAGCTCCTGCTGACAGGGACTATAAGACAATAACGGTACTTTCGATTATGATTATTTCCAGTTCTTTACTTCGTTTTTGGCAAGAATTTAGAAGCAATCAAGCTGCAGAAGAATTAAAAAGTATGGTAAAAACCACTGCTACCGTTTTGCGAGATGGCATCGGGAAAAAAGAAATTGACATCAAAGAATTGGTACCTGGCGATATGGTATTTCTATCTGCCGGAGATATGATGCCAGCAGATTTACGCATTGTACATTCCAAAGATTTATTTGTGAGTCAATCTATTTTAACGGGAGAATCTTTGCCAGTGGAAAAACGCGATCATGCCATCGCAGATGCCGAAAAAAAATCAGCTTTTGAATTGGATAATATTTGTTTTATGGGTACCAACGTGCTTAGCGGAACGGCGACTGCGGTTGTGGTTACAACTGGAAACCAAACGTATTTTGGTTCCATGTCAAAATTATTAACCGGCAAACGCGCTGAAACCAGCTTCGACAAAGGGATTAGCAGCGTAAGTTGGTTGCTCATTCGTTTTATGTTGGTAATGGTTCCATTAGTTTTTTTGATTAATGGTTTTATGAAACACAATTGGATGGAAGCCTTTCTTTTCGCGATATCCGTTGCTGTTGGCTTAACGCCGGAAATGCTACCAATGATTGTTACCGCCAATCTCGCGAAAGGCGCGATGAATATGTCGAAACGAAAAGTAATTGTAAAACGCTTAAATTCTATTCAAAATATTGGCGCGATGGATATTTTGTGTACCGATAAAACGGGCACACTTACCTTGGATAAAATCGTGTTGGAAAAGTACATCAATGTATTCGGAAAAGAAGATGACGAAGTGCTGACTTGGGCGTTTTTAAACAGTTTTCATCAAACGGGATTAAAAAATTTATTGGACGTAGCCGTGTTGGAACGCACGGAAATGCTACAAAATCTGAAGGTTGAAGAATATAAAAAAGTAGATGAAATTCCGTTTGATTTTATGCGCAGACGGATGTCGGTTATCCTCGAAGAAAAAAATCACAAACACCTACTCATCTGCAAAGGCGCAGTAGAAGAGATGTTGGGCGTTTGTAATTTTGCATTGGATCCTGGCGCTGATGATAAAATTCAGCCCGATTCGGATAATATTATTCCCTTGGACGAAGCCATGCGCCAGAATATTATCAACATCAGTCGCCAATTAAATGAGGATGGATTGCGCGTATTATTGGTGGCTATAAAACAATACGATGATCGCCCGCTTACGTACTCTGTAGCGGATGAGACCAATATGGTTCTCACCGGATTTATCGGATTTTTAGATCCTGCAAAACCGTCTGCCAAACCGTCCATCGAAGCATTGCAAAAATTGGGCGTAAGCATAAAAGTACTTACTGGTGACAATGAAATCGTAACCAGAAAAATCTGCAAAGAAGTCGGAATCCCATTTGATAATATTTTACTCGGAAATGATTTGGAAAAAATGAGCGACGAAGAATTGAAAAGTAAAATTGACGACGTTTCCATTCTCGCGAAATTAAATCCGATGCAAAAAGCGCGCGTGGTAAAAATGTTGCAAGCCAAAGGACACACCGTTGGTTTTATGGGCGATGGAATCAATGATGCGCCCGCTTTGCGCGATGCAGACGTGGGAATTTCGGTAGATACGGCGGTGGATATTGCCAAAGAAAGTGCCGATATTATTTTATTGGAAAAAGATTTAATGGTGCTCCGCAAAGGTGTTATATACGGACGAAGAACTTTCGGAAACATCATTAAATACATTAAAATGACGGCGAGTAGCAATTTCGGAAATATGTTTAGCATGCTCGGAGCGAGCGCGCTGTTGCCTTTTTTGCCGATGCTTCCTATCCATATTTTAGTGCAAAATTTGCTGTATGATTTTTCCCAAATTTCGATTCCTTGGGATACGATGGATGCAGATTATCTCGAAAAACCCCGTAAATGGGACGCCAGCGGCATCACTAAATTTATGTTATTTATCGGACCCGTTAGTTCCATTTTCGATTACGCCTTATTTTATGTGATGTGGTTTATCTTTAAAGCCAACAGCGCGGAGCATCAAACGTTGTTTCAATCCGGATGGTTTATCGAAGGCTTGCTTTCGCAAACGCTGATTGTACACATGATACGCACGCGAAAAATTCCATTTATTCAAAGTTGGGCAGCTGCGCCAGTTATCGCGCTTACATCGCTTATTATGCTGATTGGAATTTACATTCCGTTTTCGCCTTTTGCAGGAACATTGAAATTACAAGCGCTTCCGATGCAATATTTTATTTGGTTAGGTGTTATTTTATTGGCATATTGTGTACTTACACAAATCGTGAAAACATGGTTTATTAAAAAATTCCATCACTGGTTGTAAAAAAATATTTTTTAGAGAATGATTTTTTGCTTTCGAAAAATTATTTTTTTGAATCTAATTTTACATTAAAAAAACAGAAAACGATTTAGTTTTATTTATAAAATATATTTGTTTTATAGGTCTAACTTTGTATTTTTGTCGTGAAATAAAATTGAAAAAGAATTTTTATGAAAATGCTTTTATATACTTTACCCATTTATTCTCTTTGTCTTTTTGCAAATGAAACGAAAGCACAAAATTCTATAAAATCAGATTCTAACAGCATTGTAACTTCCGCTAAAGCGAACGAAAATTGGAGCTTCCATTTTCAAGCCACAACCATTGCACAAGGGCACACCGCATTCAAATCTCCGTATCAAGGATTAAATAGTTTTGATCCGAACGACAAAGCCATTCATTATTCTATTACCTCTACATTGTACATTGGGCGCAGATTGTGGAAAAATGCCGAATTTTATTTTAATCCCGAAATAGCAGGAGGAAGCGGTATGAGCAACGTGCTTGGAATTGCTGGAGCACCGAATGGAGAAACTGTTCGCATCGGGGATCCTACGCCCACTTTGTACATCGCGCGATTATTTTTTCGGCAATATATTCCGCTTGGCAACTCCGATAATAAAACGCAAGATGCTGATGCCAATCAGTTAGCGGGAACTATTCCAACAAATGCCATTTGCATTACAGTTGGAAAATTTAGTCTTACTGATTTTTACGACGACAACGATTACAGCCACGATCCGCGTACACAATTTATGAATTGGAGTTTGATGTCTAACGGCGCGTGGGATTATCCTGCGAATACGCGCGGCTATACATCTGGAGTTGTGATAGAATATTTGCGCCCTACCTTCGAAGTTCGTTTCTCGAGTTGCTTAATGCCCGAAGTTGCCAATGGCGCACAAATGGATTGGAACGTAACACACGCCAATGGCGAAACATTGGAATTCGGAAAAAGTTTTCAGTTAAAAAAGAAAGAAGGAAAAATTAGTTTGTTGTTGTACAATAATTTTGCGCATATGGGTAATTATGGAATTACTACGAACGATACAGTTTATCATATAAACATCGCGAAAACGCGTGCCTACGGCAGAACAAAACCAGGTTTCGGAATTAATATTCAACAAAATATTCTTTCTGATGCAGGAATTTTTTTTCGAACTGGTTGGAATAACGGGCAAAACGAAACCTTCGTGTTTACAGAAATTGATCAAACCATAAGTGGTGGTTTTTCTTTCAAAATGAAAAAAATAAAGCGTAAGAATGATGTATTTGCGCTGGCATTTGTTGTCAATAGCATTTCTCAGGCACACCGCGATTATTTAGCTGCTGGCGGTTACGGATTTATTATTGGTGATGGAAAATTAAATTACGGAAACGAAATGATTTTTGAAACGTATTATTCTGCACAAATTTTTTCTTGTTTTTTTATTTCTCCCGATTATCAATACGTGATAAATCCTGCTTATAACAAAGATAGAGGTCCAATTAATATCTTCGGATTACGCGCACACGTGGAATTTTAACACAAATAATTTTGTTTTTTAGTGCTTCGAAAAAATAATTTTTCGAAGCGTATTTTCGAGAAAAAATAAGTAGATATTTTACTTAATGATAACCGTTGTATTGGTAGTTTCACCAATATTTAACTGGATAATACCAGTTCCTGTTTTAGTTCCTTGTGTGGCGGTAATATCAAAAATAGCAGGGTTTTTAAACGTAACACTCGTTTTTCCGGAACCATCCGTAAGCGTAGTCGAAGTTACGGCAGCACCTGGAATATTGGCATATAATTTAACCGTTGCTTGCGAAACGGGTCGCCCAAGAGTATCTGTAACTGACACAACAGCAGTACAATTCGTGTTTTGAGAGCAAGAAGAAGTAGAGAATTCAACTAAAATAAATCCTAAAATTGCCAGACAGAAAAAAAATTTCGTACATGTTTGTTTCATAGATAAACGAATTATTTTCTAATATTGTGAACGACTTTCAGTTGAAAACAGAAACATTATTTTAATTTCTTAACTGTTTAACGAAAGCAAATATAAAAAAAATTAAGATACCCTCTTATGATGAAGAAAAATAATTTTCGCCTGCCCTTTTTATGGATACTATGTCTTTTCGCTGTTTCGTGTAGTTTGCTACGTCCAAATACTCCAAAAGAAACGCTTATTTTAATGCAAACCAATGTAGGAAACATTAAATTAAAATTATACAACGGAACGCCTAAAACGCGTGATAATTTTATTAAATTAGTAAAATCTCATTTTTACGATAGCACGCTTTTTCATCGTGTTATTCAAGACTTTATGGTACAAGGTGGAGATCCCTCTTCCAAACACGCTGCACAAGGTGTGGAATTGGGCAATGGCGATGTGGGTTACACTGTACCTGCCGAATTTGTTCCACAATATTTTCATAAACGCGGCGCTTTGGCAATGGCGCGCGAAGGCGATGATGTCAATCCGAGCAAAGCTTCTTCGGGCTGCCAGTTTTACATTGTGCAAGGACGAATTTTTAGTAATTCGGATTTGAATCAATTACAAGACAAACGGAATCAACCCATCAAACAAAAAATTTTCAATGAAATAATCAATAAGCCTGAAAACGCAGCATTGAAAGAAAAATTTATGGTTTTTGAAAGGCAAAAAAATATAGATAGTTTGAAAATTTTAGCACAAAAAATAGAACCTCAAATTGACACTACTTTTGCAAAAACACCACATTCTGAATATTCGCTGGAACAACGCAAAGCCTACACCACTATTGGCGGTGCGCCACATTTGGATGGAAATTATACCGTTTTCGGAGAAGTAGTGGAAGGCATGGACATTGTAGATAAAATTGCTGCATCGCCTGTGGATGCGAAAGATCGGCCGAGTTCAGATATTCGTATTTTAAAAATAACCATCGTAAAAAAATAATTTTTGTGGAAGAAAAAATAAAACAAAATCTTGCAGAAATTGAAAAATTTCAACCAAAAGCGCTTCAAGAAGTAGAAGATTTTCGAGTTCGTTTACTCGGAAAAAAAGGAAGCGTTACACAATTGTTTGAAGATTTTAAAACCGTAGATCCTTCGCTACGAAAGGAATTCGGAAAAAGTTTGAACGAACTTAAAAATAAAGCACAAGAAAAAATTAATTTTCTAAAAGCCGAATTAGAAGAAATAAATAATTCTCAAAATGCTCCTGCTGCCGATTTAACAATGCCTGGCGAAGAACTTGCTTTGGGCGCACGTCATCCACTTTCCATTGTTCGCGCAAAAATAATTTCTATTTTTTCTCGCATTGGTTTTGTGATTTCCGAAGGTCCGGAAATAGAAGACGATTGGCATAATTTTTCGGCACTAAATTTTCCAGAAGATCATCCTGCACGCGATATGCAAGATACTTTTTTTATAAAAAAAGGAACCGCTAAAAACGAGCAAGAATGGGCTTTACGCACACATACTTCTTCTGTTCAAGTACGCGTTATGGAACATACAAAACCACCCATTCGGACCATTTCTCCAGGAAGAGTTTTTCGCAACGAAGCCATTTCCGCCCGTGCGCATTGCCAGTTTCATCAAGTAGAAGGTTTGTATATTGACGAAAATGTTTCCTTCGCAGATTTGAAACAAACGCTTTTGTATTTCGCAAAAGAGATGTTTGGCGAGGATACAAAAATTCGTTTACGACCATCTTATTTTCCTTTCACAGAGCCAAGCGCAGAGATGGATATCTCATGTAATATCTGTAAAGGAAAAGGTTGTAATATTTGTAAATACAGTGGTTGGGTGGAAATTTTAGGTTGCGGAATGGTAGATCCTGCCGTGTTGGAAAATTGTAAAATAGACAGCAAAAAATATTCAGGATATGCATTCGGAATGGGCATTGAACGCATTACTATGTTGAAATATCAAGTAAAAGATTTGCGTTTATTTTTTGAAAATGATATTCGTTTTTTAAATCAATTTAAAGCAGCGAATTAAAAAAATAATTTCATGGAAACTCGGATTGAATCGTTAAAAAAAATGTTATCCGAAAATCCGGAAGATGACTTTTTAAATTACGCATTCGCTTTAGAGCTTTCAAAAAATAATTTTTCAGAAGCCCTAAAAATACTGGTGAATTTATTAAAAAAAAAACCTAATTATTTAGCAACCTATTTTCAATTAGGGCATTTTTACGAACAAAACCAAGAGCCAGAAAAAGCAATTCTGATTTACAAAAGAGGAATGGAAGTAGCGAAAATTCAAAAAAATCAAAAAACATTTTCAGAATTAAATGAAGCATTTCAGCAACTTTCAGACGATTAAAAAATCACATATTCTCATTATTTATTTTCTACGATGGAATTTTTAGTGTGTGTTTTATATACTGCAATTTTTATTTTTCTCATCCATAAAATGGATTTTTTTTCGATAAATGGCTTATCGAAAAAAGCTATTTCTACCGTATTTATTTTGAAAATAATTTTTGGCGTTGCGCTTGCGTTAATTTATACTTATTATTACAAAGATCGCTCTTCCAGCGATACATACCGCTATTACGACGATGGCAGAATTCTATTTTCAGCCCTCAAAAATCATCCCTTGGATTATTTTCAAATGCTTACCGGATTCCATTCCGATGCGCCACATTTAGAAATTTATTACAACGAAATGGCGAACTGGTACAAAGGATTTAATTATCATTTATACAATGATAATCGTGTTATTATTCGATTTAACGCATTCGTTTCTTTATTCTCATTTGGCTATTTTCAAGTGCATACTGTTTTTATTTGTTTCCTCTCTTTAACAGGATTAACGGCAATCTATAAAACATTCGTTGCTTATTTAAAAGATAAAAAAAGAGAATTATTTTTTGCTGTATTTCTAATTCCTTCCGTTTTATTTTGGGGCTCTGGCGTTTTGAAAGAAGGATTGATATTGTTCGCTTTCGGAATGTTTATTTACTATTTTCAAGAGTTTCTTTCCGGAAATAAATCGTTAAAAATAATTGGCTGGATTTTATTTTGCAGTTTTTATCTTCTTTTGTTGAAGCCTTATATTTTACTTGCAGTTATACCTGCATTACTCGTCAATTGCTGGATTTCGCTGAGTAAAAATAAATTCCCGTTGTACAAATATCTTGTCATTTTATTTTTATTTCTTGGCACAGCAAGTGTTGTGAAAATGATTCTTCCAAAATACAATCCCTATAAATTATTAGCACAAAAACAGCACGACTTTGTAGCCCTTGCCAGAGGCGGCACTTACCTCATCAATACTGCTACGCGTGATACTTTTTTTATTTCATCTGAACATAAAAATCAAATTCTAATTACTCGAAAAAATATTTTTCTAAGCACCGGAACGCCTTATCAATATTGGACAAAAGGAAATATAACAACTCCTGTTCTTTTCGCAAGAAACGATTCTACCACTTATCAATTACTAATGAGCTTAGTGCCTGCGAAAAGTAAAATAGACATCCATCCGCTTGCGCCTTCATTAAAAAGTTTTTTGTGGAATGCGCCTCAAGCTATTGTTAATTGCTTGTTTCGGCCTACTCTTTTTGAATGTTCTTCGCCTTTGATGTTACTTACCGCACTGGAAAATTTACTGATTGCCGGCATCATCATACTATCTTTGTTTTTTTTCAAAAAGCCTTCTGCCGAAACATTGAAAATGTTTTTATTTTGTTTCAGTTTTACCATTTTTTTGGCTACAATTATTGGAATGGTAACACCTGTATTCGGCGCAATGGTGCGATATAAAATTCCGCTGTTGCCTTTTTGGGTAATTGCCTTTTTATTGTTGTTAGACAAAGAAAAAATGCTGCAAAAATTTCCTTTTTTGAAAAAAATTGTGTGATTTTCTCATTACTTTTTAACGTTCAAAAAAATGATTTTTCAAAGACGAAAAAAGCAATTTTTATTTTGTCAATTCTTTAAAAACATCTTCCAATTTCCGCTCTTCCTTATTCATAGCGAGCACCGTTAAATTATTTTTTACGGCATATTGAAAAATAAGCGGTCGAATATCCGCTGTAGTTTGAGCAGTCATTTGCCAAGTATTCCCATTTAATTGCATCACATTAGTAACACCTTCTATGTTTTTTAAGAAATTTTCGTTCGGGGCTTTATCAAATTCCACTGTAATAATTTGTTCGCTTTCTGGCGATTTTTGAAGTTGTTCTGTTGGCTTGTCTGCCACAATTTGTCCTTTATTGATGATAATGACGCGGCTACAAACGGCTTCCACTTCTTGCATAATATGGGTAGAAAGCATTACCGTTTTTTCTTTCCCGATTTTAATAATCAACTGACGAATTTCCGCTAATTGATTGGGATCTAAACCTGTTGTAGGTTCGTCTAAAATCAATACTTTCGGATCGTGAATCAGTGCTTGCGCTAATCCAACACGCTGACGGTATCCTTTGGAAAGTGCTCCGATTTTTTTCTTTTGTTCTATCTGAAGTCCTGTAATTTCAATCATTTCAGCGATACGTTGCGGTATATTTTTGAGCTTGTGTAAGCCAGCAACAAACTCCAAATATTCTTTCACATACATATCCAAATACAAAGGATTGTGTTCCGCCAAATAGCCCACGCTTTTACGCACTTCCATGGATTCTTCGGACACATCAAATCCGCAAACACTTGCATCGCCCGTTGTTTGCGGAATAAAGCACGTTATGATTTTCATCATTGTTGATTTTCCAGCACCGTTTGGTCCAAGAAATCCGACAATTTCTCCCGAATTTATTTCAAATGAAACAGCATTGAGCGCCAATTGTTCTCCGTATTTTTTGCTGATATTATTTACTTTTATACTCATGGAAATGAAAGATTAGATGCCCGAAATTAATCAAATATTTTTTCAAAAATCTGTTTTTTGTTTTTTTAACATATTACTTCTCTTATCTGAAAAAAGGATACATTTAATCTCTTATTATATAAAATATTGACTTCGAAAAAATAATTTTTCAAATGACAAAACAAATTTTCCTTTACTTGATGTCAGTACTCTACGTGGCTGCTGGAATCAATCATTTCGTGCATCCGAAAGGGTATGAAAAAATAATTCCGGCTTGGCTTCCAAACCCTATTTTTTTAAATTATACGAGCGGTGTCTGCGAAATTATTTTTGCGCTTTTATTACTCCCGCCAGCAACGAGAACCCTTGGAGCATGGCTGATAATCGTGTTGCTTATTGCTGTATTTCCTGCCAATATTCAAATGAGTATCAATTATTGGCAGCACCAAAATCCGCGTTTTTGGTTCACAGTTGCTCGACTTCCTTTACAATTTATTTTAATTTATTGGGCTTTTTTGTACACGAAAAATTAATTTTTCGAATCGTTTTTTTCGATGTTCCTCGTATTATTTTAATTATTTTTTTTACGACGCAACCAAAGTTTTTGTCCGGCTATCGGCTCTGATCCTGATTTCATACAGTTTTTACGATACAGTGATTTCAAACGAATGCCATAATCTTGCGAAATGGAATACATGGTTTCACCAGGTTCAACGGTGTGAAAATCGTCCATTGCTTTTCTGCGTTTTGGCTGAATATAAATACGATCGCCAGAGTGTAGAGCAGGCATCGCAGCCGTTTTTGGGAGATCGTTGAAACGAAATAATTGTGGCAAATCAAGATCGAATGCCCTTGAAATACGGTAAAAAGTATCGCCTTGATGTACTATAATAAACTTCAAATGGTTGCATTCTAACACTTGATATGTTGCGGGAGCATTGGCATTTTCAACAATCGAAAAATTATTTTTTTGAATGATATTTTTTAAATTTGTTTGGGAATCAGTAGCAGCTATTTCAGGAGTTTGAATAGTTACTGGAAGTGATTTAATGGTATCGAATTGGTATAGTTTATTGGTTTGAATAATTTCAATGAGTCGTTGTGGATATCGCGGATCTGTTGCATATCCAGCTTGTTTTAAACCTTTCGCCCAATCTTGATAATCGGTAGTTTTGAATGAAAATAAAAAAGCATATCGAGGTCGAGATTTCAAAAATTCTACATGATCTTTGTAAGAATCCAAAACATTGGGATATTTTCGAAAACATTCATTTTTTTCGTCATCGTCCTTCATGTACGTTTCTCCAGTCCAATCCAAATGACATTTTATCCCGAAATGATTGTTGGCATAAATTGCCAAAGGGCTATTGCCATTGTTGGATTCGAGCAAACCTTGCGCCAGCGTGATACTTGCGGGAATTCCGTACGTTAGCATTTCCTCAATGGCATCGCTCTTATAGGTGGCAATGTATTGATTGGGCGACATCTTTGCTGGCTGCGCATTTGCAGTGATGAAAGAAACGCAACAACACGTAATTAAAATTATTTTTTTTCGAACTAACATTAGTTTGAATAAGAAAAATCAATGTGTAAAGGTAAGTCCTTCAATTGATGGCTCAGCTAAGCGAAATAAAAAATTTCAACAAGTGCTTGTTAATTCAGTTGAAATCAGTTTGGAGATGAAGCGAATATTGCGATAAGCACTTTTGTGGAGTGGTTCCAATTGTTTCAAGCAATTTTTTCTATTGGTTGATTCGTAACCTTTCACAAGCAATTGAAGTATTTTTTGATCTTCACTGTAACGTTCTTTATTCAAATTGCGATTTACCTTATACGAGAACGTGCCCAGCTGAACGGTATCTTGCACTTGCGTTGATGGGATAGAAGGAAAATATTGGCAAAAAATAGTTTCCATTCAAGATAATTATAACCAGCAACTAATTAATTTACTACAAAATTATATTCCAAAAATAAAGGCGTTGGAAAGTTCGGTAGATGATAATATTGTAACGTTGAAATACGGAGATGATTTAAAAACAGCTCAGTTTAAAAAGCAATTGCTAAGTGCCCAATCATCCACCTTTGGAAATGCATTTGTCGAAACAATGGTCTGCATTAAAGAAATCAGAAAAGGAGGATCAGATGCTTACGTAAATAAGGTGAATTGCGATAATTTGGTGTATGATTTATCCTGTGGAAATTAAAATTGCCAACTATTTTCAAACAAATAAGCAAATAAACAGGTAAAAAAAGCAAAAAATATTTCAACGTATTTTCTAAACTGTCTTATATTCGCACCAAAAACTAAAAAACAAAAACATGAAAAAACAAATTATTTTACTCACAGCGGGTTTAGCTGCATTTGGATTACTCTTTTCGACTTCGGTAAAAGCCCAAGGATTCGATAAAGGTACCAACGTTATTAATCTGGGAGTTGGTTTTGGTGGTGAATACACTTATTTCGGAGCTGGATATTCTGCAACGCCTGCGATTTCTGTTTCGTATGAACAAGGAATCTGGCCTAATATTGGTCCGGGAACTATTTCATTGGGTGGTTTGTTTGCTTATAAAGGGATATCTTACAGCAATAATTTTCAAGATTGGGATGGAAATGGTATTTGGCAAAATTATACCGAAAAAGATAGTTGGACTTATTACATTATTGGATTAAGAGCAGCGTATCATTTAAAAACGAAGAATGATAAATTTGATCCTTATGCTGGATTAATGATTGGATATTATCACACGAGTTATTCCTATACTAATACAGATCCTAATTACGGACACCCTGGTTATTACGGTTACAATACTACTGCACAATCTTATTCCAGTTATGTAACTCCTTCCTTTTTTATTGGAGCTCGTTATATGTTTAGTAATTTCGGTATTTTCGGAGAGTTAGGATATGGGTATTCCAACCTTACGCTCGGCTTATCTTACAAATGGTAAGAATTTATTCTTAAAATTTTAAGGCGTTGAAAAATTAATTTTTCAACGCCTTTTTTGGCGATGTAAATCCGGCATTACCTTGCAAGCCGCCAGTATGAACGACTAAAATAGTTTCGCCTTTTACAAAAAAACCTTTTTGAATTAAATCATAAATTCCGAAAAATAATTTTCCAGTGTACACAAAATCAAGCGGAATGGTGTGTTTCAATTCAAAATCAGAAATAAATGTTTTCAATTCATTCGTTACTTTTGCATAACGTCCGAAATGGAAATCGTGATTAATTTGCCAATTGTGACGGTC
Organism: Bacteroidia bacterium; assembly: GCA_039924845.1. Taxonomy (NCBI): domain Bacteria; kingdom Pseudomonadati; phylum Bacteroidota; class Bacteroidia; species Bacteroidia bacterium. Next base: position 16,045 of record JBDTAC010000050.1, on the reverse strand, counting down.
TTTTCCGCTGAAATCAACAATCATTTTTTGAATGTTTTTCTCGAGGAAATCCGCCCCTTTTAAAGAAGAGAACCCAATCGCTTTTTGATTCGTATTTAACGAAGAAGCAATACCTGCAAGCGTTGTACCTGTTCCGCAAGAACAACAGACATAATCAAACGGCACAGAAACATTTTTAATAATTTCTGCACAGCCTTTTACTGCTAATAAATTAGAACCTCCTTCTGGAAGCAAATAAAAATTTCCAAATATTTTTTTTAACTCCTCAAGAAAATCAGAATTTTCTTTTTCACGGTATTTTTCACGACTGATAAAATGCAATTTCATACCACATTCGGAAGCAAATTTTAAAGTGCTGTTCAGAATTTTTTTTTCATCACCACGAATAATTCCGATGGTTTTAAAATCATATTCTTTACCGGCAGCAGCTGTTGCAGCAATGTGATTGGAAAAAGATCCGCCAAAAGTAAGTAGCGTAGTATGCTGTTGAATACGGGCTTCTTCGAGGTTGTATTTGAGTTTAAACCATTTATTTCCGCTAATCTGCGGATGATTCAAATCGTCTCGTTTGACAAATAATTTCACACCAAAAGAAGAAAGTATCGAATCGTTGATCTCTTGAACTGGCGTATTCTCGTTGATTTTCATCGCTTCAAAAAAATATTTTTTCAAACATGAAAATCAAACTTCTTTTTAAGCAAGAGATTCCGAAGCTTTGGTAGGATAAAATCTTTTTTGAAAAAATAAAATCATAAAAACGCCTACCGTTATCGAGGCATCTGCGGTATTAAAAACGGGACGAAAAAAAATAAATTCTTCTGTTTTCCAAAGTGGAAACCAAGTTGGGAAATGTCCTTCCATAATAGGAAAATAAAACATATCTACTACTTTTCCATGTAAAAAAGGTGCGTAACCACCACCTTTCGGAAACAATTGAGCCATTTGATAATTGCTGTCGCTGAAAATAATTCCGTAAAAAGCGCTGTCCAAAATATTTCCGAGTGCTCCTGCAAAAATTAGCGCAAAGCTGATGATTAAGCCGTTGTGGGCTTTTTCACGAATTAATTTGAGTAAATACCAGCCAATTCCCAACACAGCAAAGATACGGAACGTGCTCAAAAATATTTTTCCGTAGCTACCCGCAAACTCCATTCCGAAAGCCATTCCGTTGTTTTCAGTGAAATGTATAATGAACCAATTTCCAAAAACATGCACTTCATCGCCCAATAAAAAATGGGTTTTGATGTATATTTTGATAAACTGATCAAGCAATAACACAGAGAAAATAACAGATAGCGCTTTTTTCAAGAGAATGAAAAATTAATTTTTTGACTAATGAGGGACAAAAGTAGGAAAATGAAATAGGATTTGGAATAAAAAAGAAAGGTTATCTTTTTAGGATAACCTTTCTTTTTTATTAGTATTGTTCCAATTTGGCATCAATGCTCAAAGTGGCGTGAGGCACACTTCGTAAACGCTCTTTGGAAATTAATTTACCGGTAACGCGACAAATTCCGTATGTTTTGTTTTCAATGCGAATCAGTGCATTTTGCAAACTTTGCATAAATTTCTCTTGTCGTATCGCTAATTGCGCTGTTTCTTCTTTCGACAAAACATCTGAGCCATCTTCCAACAATTTAAAAGTAGGAGAGGTGTCGTCCGTGCCGTTATCATCTTTGTGCGATAAAGTGCTTTTCAACAATTCATAATCTTTTTGAGCTTCGTCCAATTTTCCTCGAATTAATTGTTTGAACTCTTTCAATTCGGCATCCGAATAGCGCTTGCGAGCATCTGTATTAATGGCAGGTGCCGGTTGAGGTTTCTCTAATTTTTTAATGACATCCGCTGGAATTTCTATCCTTTGATAATACAAACTATCGTGTTCAGGTTCCTCATCTATCATGCTTTCTCGTTGCTTTTTACGCGAAATAGGTTTTTCCATTTTCGGTTTTTTTGCAACAATCGGTTGTGGTTTTGCTTTTACAATAGGAGCCGGCGCTGAAATTATTTTTTTAGCAATTGCTTTTTTTGCTTTCACTGGAATAATTTTCATCTTCTCTTCCTTTTTCTTTGTAGCAACAATAGGTTTTGCTATTTTTTTTGCAACTATTTTCTTAACTGGTTTTGCTGGTTTAGTTGTTTTTTTCGCTACGATTTTTCTGATAATCGCTTTCTTAGCAACCACTTTTTTAGTTGGTTTTGCAAGTTTTTTAGTAGTTACTTTCTTAGCAATTACCTTTTTTGCAGGTTTGGCTACTTTTTTTGGAGCAGCTTTTTTAGCGATTGTTTTTTTCTTTGAAAGGGTTACCACTTTTTTCGGAACGATTTTTTTTGCAGCAGGTTTTTTTACCGCTGCTTTTTTTACAGGTTTAGCTACCTTTTTTGCAGGTTTAGCTTTCGATGCTTTTTTAGCCATGTGCTTTGTATTAATTTAATTTATCAATGTAAATGAGCGTTTTAATATCTTCGTTTACATCTACCGCAAAGGTTTTTTCGCCTTTCAATTCATCCACCATTTCTAACGAAGACGCTAAAGTCTCAGAGCAAATATAGTCGAAATTATTACTTATTGCAGCATTTATTGCAATATTTCTTTGAATTTTAACAGAAATTTTATCAGTTACGTCTAAATGCGTCTCTTTTCTTAGGTTTTGGATGCGGTTAACCAATTCGCGGGCAATGCCTTCTTCCTTCAATTCGGACGTAATGGTAACGTCCAAAGCAACGGTTAATTGTCCAGTATTTGCCACTTTCCAACCTGGAATATCCACCGGGATAATTTCCACGTCTTCATTTTCCAACACAATTGTATCAGTATCAAATTTCAATTCAAATTTTCCTGTTTTCTCGATACTCGAAATAATGAGTTGTGCATTTTCAGCAGCAAATGTTTGAACAGATTTCATGTGTTTTCCACATTTTTTGCCTAGTGTTTTGAAATTTAATTTTAAATTTTTGGTAATGGAAGTAGTTGATTCATACACAAAATCAATGTTTTTGACATTTACTTCGGATAAAATCAATTCTTTCACGCCTTCTATTTTTTTCTGAAAAGAATCGTCCAAAACAGGAATTTGAATTTTATTGAGCGGTTGGCGCACCCGAATATTTTCTTTTTTGCGAATGGATAAAACCATAGACGAAATTTTTTGCGCCAATTCCATACGCTCTTCCAAATCAACATCAATTATTTTTTTATCAAACTCTGGGAAATAGCTCAGATGAACGGATTCGACCGAATGTTTTTTGGTGATTGTATTCAAATCCAAAAATAATTTTTCCATAAAAAATGGTGCAATCGGCGAAGCCAATTGTGCAATCGTTTCCAAACATTGATACAAGGTTTGATACGCCGCAATTTTATCTGCAGAATATTCGCCTTTCCAAAAACGTCTGCGACAAAGCCTTACGTACCAATTACTCAAATGTTCATCCAAAAAATATTCGATAGCGCGACCTGCTTTTGTAGGTTCATAATCTGCGAAAGCATCGTTCACGTTTTTAATTAAGGAATGTAATTCCGACAAAATCCAGCGATCAATTTCAGGACGATTTTCAATCGGAATCTCTTTTTCAGAATAGTTAAATCCGTCAATGTTCGCGTACAGCGCGAAAAAATTATAGGTATTGTAAAGCGTTCCAAAAAATTTGCGTTGCACTTCTGAAATTCCTTCCAAATCAAATTTTAAATTATCCCAAGGCGAAGCATTCGTAATCATGTACCAACGCGTAGCATCAGCGCCATATTTTTTCAATGTTTCAAACGGATCGGCAGCATTTCCTAAACGTTTGCTCATTTTATTTCCGTTTTTATCCAGTACCAATCCGTTGGAAATAACATTTTTATACGCTACGGAATCAAAGCACATAGTGGAAATGGCATGCAAAGTAAAAAACCAACCGCGTGTTTGATCCACACCTTCCGCAATAAAGTCGGCTGGGAAATTTTTTCTCTGATCAATCAGATTTTTATTTTCAAACGGATAATGAAGCTGCGCATAAGGCATTGAGCCGCTATCAAACCAGACGTCAATTAAATCTGCTTCGCGAAAAAGTTTTTTTCCGTTCTTTTCTAAAAAGATTTCATCAGCATACGGGCGATGTAAATCAAAAGAATCATAATTTTCTTTCGAAAAATTTCCTGCCTCGAAATCTTTTAAAGGATTGGCATTCATGATTTTTTTTGCAACAGCATTTTCAATTTCTTTTTGAAGATGTTCTGCCGAACCGATGCAAATTTGTTCTGTTTTATCTTCGCTTGTCCAAATCGGAATCGGAATTCCCCAATAACGCGAACGCGACAAATTCCAATCTTGTAAATTTTCCAACCAATTTCCGAAACGACCTGTTCCTGTGGATTCTGGCTTCCAATTAATGGTTTTATTCAATTCAATCATCCTGTCTTTTAAGGCGGTTGTTTTCACAAACCACGAATCTAACGGATAATATAAAATCGGTTTATCGGTGCGCCAACAATGCGGATAACTGTGTTCGTAGCTTTCCTTTTTAAATAATTTTCCTTCTTCCTGAAGTTTTAAAACGATGCGTTCATCAACACTTAAATAATTTTTTAAGTCTTTTATTTTTTCTTCTTTTTCAAGAATTTGTTTTTGCTTTTTGAATTCAATTTCTTTTTCTTGATCCGTTAAATAGGCTTCTTTCACATATTCTTCTCCGTAAAGAAAAATGTCGTCTTTTACTTCCGGCAAAAATTTTCCGCGTTTGTCAACCAAAGTTAAGGAACCAATTCCATTTTGTTTTGCAGCTCGAAAATCGTCTGCACCAAAGCTTGGCGCGATGTGTACAATTCCGGTTCCATCTGTGGTAGTTACAAAATCTCCGATGATAACTTTACCTGCCGCATCTTCCCATTTTTTTTCATCGCCATTTAATTCAACATTTTTATTTGCTTCAAAAGGCAAAAGTTGCTCGTATTTTATGCCTGCTAAATCGGAACCTAAATAATTTCCAGATACAATCCATAATTTGGTTTTGTTTATTTCTTCCCATAGTTTGAGATTAAAATTTCCTTCTGGAGAATTTGTTTCTATATCATGAGGTTGTCCACTAAGATTGCAGCTTGCAATACCTAGGTTTTTATTCTCGCCCGAAATCTTAAAATAATTTTTGAATAAATCAGTCGCAAGGATTAGTTTCACAAAATTGATATTATCAACCCTAGATATAATTTCGATATATTCTATTTTTCCACCAACAGCTAGTGCTGTATTGGAAGGCAATGTCCAAGGAGTTGTCGTCCAAGCTAAAAAATATGTTTCTAAATTTAAAAAAGATTCTTTTTTAATAATATCCTCATAATAATAGTATTCATTATCAAATTTAATTTTATTCTCAGCTTCTCTTTCTTTGAATTTTTCAGTTTTGTTTTTCACCTTAAACATAACCACAGCCGTTCTGTCTTTCACATTTCGGTAACAACCCGGTTGGTTTAATTCGTGCGTGCTTAAACCTGTTCCGGCTGCTGGAGAATATGGCTGAATGGTAAATCCTTTGTATAAAAAATTCTTTTTGTAAAGTTCGTTTAGCAAATACCAAACGCTCTCGATGTATTTATTTTCGTAAGTAATGTATGGATGTTTCATGTCCACCCAATAGCCCATTTTTTTTGTTAATTCTTCCCATTTATCGGTGTATTTCATTACCTCTTTCCGACACGCATTGTTGTATTCTTCGATAGAAATTTTTTTCCCGATGTCTTCTTTTGTAATTCCTAAAGATTTTTCAACGCTTAATTCTATCGGTAATCCGTGCGTATCCCAGCCCGCTTTTCGGTTTACTTGAAATCCTTTTAAAGTTTTGTAGCGACAAAAGATATCTTTTATCGAGCGCGCCATCACGTGATGAATGCCCGGCAAACCGTTGGCAGAAGGCGGACCTTCGTAAAAAACAAACGATTCTTTTCCTTCGCGGGACGAAATACTTTTTTCAAATATTTTTTCCTTTTCCCAAAAAGCAAGCATTTCATCCGCTATTTGCGGAAGATTCAAGGATTTATATTCGTTATACTTTTTACTCATAATTAAAATAAGATGTGCTAAAAATTAGCGTGCAAAGATAATTTTTTCAGCGATAGGAAAAAAAGCAATTTTTTTTGAAGTAAAAACATCTTTAAAAAATTATTTTTTGGAATAGAAAACGGCTTCGGATTGCGAATGAAATTTTAGTAAACTGAAGGCGTGATGAGATTGGGAAGTTCCGAACGTGTGAGAAAATCGCCCATTAGAATAGCTTTCAGGAAGCTAAAATGAAATGAGGAATCCAAGCCTTGAATTTTTGTTTCTTTTCTTTCAAGAAAAAAGAAATTAAGAAAACAGATTGAAAAAGCATAAAAAATCCCGCTTTTGGCGGGATTTTAAAAAAGGTGTTTGAAAAATTAATTTTTCGAAACGATAAATCGTTTAGCGGAAATCAATTTTCCATCTAACATAATTTGAGCAAAATAAATGCCTGCCGATAAATTAGAAGTATTTACTTGATACGTATTGTTTCCTTGTAAACCATCTGCAATAATGGTTGTTCCAACGCTTTCTCCCAATACATTTAATAAATTAATTTCTACTTTTTTGTTTGCGGCTAAACTTACATTCACATTCAATTCGGTAGAAGCAGGATTTGGATATAAATTAAAACCAGTAAGCATACTGTTTTCAGCTATTCCGGTAGTAATATTATTTAAATAAGTTCCAGATTGTGATGGACTACCGTTAGCTGTAAAAGTATTAACAGTTGCTATTGGAGAATGATTATTAGCTAAGTACCACATATATTCATCGTTCTGATAAGTGATAATAATAGGATTGCCGCTTATGTTTGTTGAATCTTGATAATTCTGTACAAAATGAACGCGCATTACATTGGAGTAAGTTCCGCTTGGAAGCTTCAGTGTTCCGTAGCCATCCGCAGTAACAGCAGTAGTTCCTGCTCGGTAATAGGTATACCCTGAACTTACATAAGTTGTAGCCCAAGGGTCTGTGTATGTGTTGGTGTAAGCGAACGGAAAACGAAGAATATCCTCTGGATTTGAATAGGCAATAACTGTTGTTCCTCCTTGAACAATACCATAATTTTGTTCAGCTGTAGCCGAAATTTTTTCATAGGAAACATTTCCAGATGCTGAGAAGGCGATAGTTGCACTTGGAAAACTGGAGCCGTAAGTTGTGGAAGATACCGAAACCGCATTTGTAGTTGAAGAGCTGGAGCTTGTCATACTTGATAAATTCCATGTTTGATTTGCTCCCGAAGTTCCAGGACTTACATAACCGGTTATATTTTCGGTGTATTGATCTCCGATTACTGGAGCGATGTTTGCTTCAGTCAAAGTGGGTTGCGCAGCGCTTATAAAGGCAGCGAACAAACTTGCAGTAAAAATTAAATTTTGTAAAGTTTTTTTCATAATGGTTCGTTTTATTTAGTTAGGATATATAGTAGTGCAAAGCTATTATAATTATTGATTCAATCAAGCGTTGCAATTACTTTTAATTCGATGGCAATGGGCGTTGGTAAACAATTTATTTCCACGGTCGTTCTACAAGGTTGATTGTCCTTGAAATATTCTGCATAAATGCGATTATAGGTTTTGAAATCATCTTTCATATTGGTCAGAAAAACGGTTACGTCCACAATTTTATCCCAGCTACTTCCGGCTTCTTCAACAATGTATCTGATGTTTTTAAACACGCTGTGGCATTGGGTTTCGATATCGTACGAACTAATTTTTCCATTGGTATCCAATTCTACACCCGGAATTTTTGCATTTCCGCGTTCGCGCGGACCAACACCCGAAAGAAAAAGTAAATTTCCGACTTTCCGCGCATGCGGATATAAACCAACAGGTTCTGGTGCTTTAGAAGAATTTATTTTTGAATCACTCATTTTAAAAATAGCGTTTATGTTGAAGGCGAAAGTACTAAAAAGAGGAGAATGGAACACTATTCAGATTGAAATAGAAAAAACCATTTTCTGAAAATTAAACTTAATTTGTACATTTGCCGCATTATGGATTCTACCAGACAATTAAAAGTTTCGAGATTAGTACAAAAGGAATTAGGCGAAATTTTTCAGCTCGAATGCCGCTCCGTTGTTGGCAATGTACTAACTTCGGTAACAATGGTGCGCATCAGTCCAGATTTATCTTCCGCCAAAGTGTACCTCAGTATTTTTGGAACAAAAACGCGCGAAACCTTGATGGAAAAAATCACAGAATCGACCAAAGAAATTCGCAAAGCTTTGGGAATGCGCATCGGCAAGCAAGTTCGAATCATTCCACATCTTACTTTTTTTCTCGATGATTCTTTTGATTACGCCGAAAAAATAGATCTTTTACTGAAAAAAAAATAATTTCTCAATGCACTACGATCCCATCAAACGCAGCTTAGGCAACGTTTTCAATAAATCTCCTTTTCTCCGAAAATTATTTTACGCGCTGCTCGATTTATTGTTGTTGCGCACGTGGCACGTTCACAAAGAATTTAAAAAATGGGCGAAAGGTAAAACGCAAGCAGAAATTTTAGATGCTGGCTCTGGCTTCGGACAGTATTCGTATTACATGGCGAAAATGAATCCGAAATGGAACATTCTTTCCGTGGATGTGAAAGAAGAGCAAATGGAAGATTGCAAAAAGTTTTTTTCGGCAGCCGGCAAAAAAAATGTACAATTTGAAATCGCTGATTTGACAAAATTTCGCAAAGAGAATTTTTTCGATTTTATTTTGTCGGTCGATGTGATGGAACATATTTTAGAAGATGTAGAAGTATTTAAAAACTTTTGTTTTTCTTTGAAAAAAGATGGAATGCTTTTGATTTCAACGCCTTCCGACCAAGGTGGTTCAGGAGTGAACGAAGAAAATAATACTTCTTTTATTGAAGAACATGTGCGCGATGGTTACAACATTAAAGAGATTGAACAAAAATTAATTTCGGCCGGCTTTACAAAAGTGGAAGCGCGTTATGCGTACGGAACACCCGGAAAAATTTCTTGGAGATTATCGATGAAATATCCGATTCAATTACTCGGCGTTTCAAAAATATTTTTCGTCATTTTACCTTTTTATTTTTTGATTACCTATCCGTTTTCTTTTGTGTTGAATTATTTTGATACGCATGGGAATCACGCAAGTGGAACGGGCTTGATCGTGAAAGCGTGGAAGTAAAAAAGACCGCTTCAAAAAAATAATTTTTCAAAACAAAAATTTTGAACTTACCATTTTACATCGCTAAACGATACTTGGTATCTAAAAAATCGCATAACGCGATTAATATTATTTCGAGTATTTCGGTACTCGGAATTTGCATCGGAACAATGGCATTAGTAATCGTACTTTCCGCATTTAACGGGCTTTCCGACTTGGTAAAATCTTTGTACAATTCTTTTGATCCCGACATAAAAATTACTTTGCACGAAGGAAAAACTTTTTCTGCCAACGCGCCTGAATTTTTAGCATTGAAAAAAGCAACGTACGTTTCGTTTTATTCAGAAGTGTTGGAAGACAATGCGCTGCTGAAAAGTAATAGCCAGCAATGCCTTGCAACTATTAAAGGTGTGTGCGATGCGTATGAAAAAATGACGCGCTTTGATACGCTGATTCGCGAAGGAAAATTTAAGTTGGAAGAAAATGGACAATCGTATATTATTCCTGGGAAAGGAATCAGTTATCAACTCAATATCAACGGAAATGATGGATTTACGCCTGTTTCCGTATATGCGCCCACACGCGGAATTCATTCTTCGCTCGATCCGGAAAATGCGTTCAATAAAAAAATCACTTACGTTTCGGGCGTTTTTTCTATTAATGATGATTTTGATTATCAATATGTGTTGGCGCCATTGGCTTTTGCGCGAGATTTATTTGGTTATACGGATGAAATTAGTTCCATCGAATTGTCTTTGAAAAAAGGTACAGACGCGAAATTGGCGCAAACGGAAATTCAGAAAATAGTAGGAGCGAAGTACGATGTGAAAAACCGAGATGAGCAAAATGAATTACTTTTTAAAACGCTCAAATCGGAAAAATTATGGACGTTTATTATTCTCGTTTTTATTCTGATTGTTGCTACATTCAACGTGATTGGTTCGCTCACGATGTTGATTTTGGAAAAGAAAAAAGACATTTCTATTTTGTGGGATATGGGCGCAAGTGTGAAAACAATTCGTAGTATTTTTTTAATTGAAGGAATTTTGATAACCTTTATTGGCGCACTTTCTGGCTTGTTATTAGGTGCCTTAATTTGTTGGTTACAACTTCATTTTAAATTGGTGCGTTTTAATCAAGGTTACGTGGTTGACGCGTATCCAGTGAGTATGCAAGTGATGGACATTCTGAAAATTTTAGGTATTGTAATGGTCATCGGATTTTTCGCGGCATGGTATCCTGTGCGTATTTTTACGAAAAAATATTTAGAAAAGGCAATTTGATTTTGGGCTGAAATTTCGTGTTCAAAAAATTATTTTTTCAACACCCAAGCTCCTGGGTTTTGAGAACGAAAATTAGGAAGTGCATTTTCTGCTTCTTGCTGAGTAGCGTAATTACCAAGACTTACCACATTTAATCCTTGTTCATTTTTACCGATAATTTCAGCCGAAATATTTTCGGATTGTAATTTTTTTACTAAACGTTGTGCGTTTTCTAAATAGGTAAAACAGCCGCCAATGACGTGATAATTTTTTTGGATTGTAGAGGTAGAAAAGTCAGTTGTTTTTCCTGAAGATTTTATACGTACTAAAATGCTTTCAGAATTATTATTTGTCAAATGGAGTGTTGAAACCCCATTGTTATTAGGTGTTGTAATAAATGTGTTTGCAGAATTATTTTTTTGAATGTTGGCTGAAAAATTATTTTTTGAAGGCACATATTCTGCTGTAATTTTTTTGCTGAACGGATTTAAACTCGCGTAATTAGTATCCTGAAAAAAATTAGTTTTCAGTGGAAGCCAAATTAATAAAGCCAATACTGGCACCACAATCGCAATTACCACGTATCTTTTGAGTTGATTTTTTTTCGGGCGATTTTCAATTGGTGCGCGATCTTTAAATTTTTTCTCGATTTTTTGCTGATAATTTTCACGCAAAATAGCTGGAGAATAAAATGTTGTTAATCCAAAAGAATCTGTAGAATAATTCGTGTTTTTATCGTGTTCAAATTGTAAATTTCCTTCGATATCACTGAAAAGAATGCCCACTTTTTCAATCGTAACTCTGTTTCCTTGAGCGATTTCTTTTTTGCAGTTTTCAACAAATGAAAAAATAATTTTGGAAGCCTCTTGAAAATTTATTTTTTCAACTCTGCAAATCGAATCCGCTAAAAGTCCGTCGTTATTTTGCAAATTTTTATTAAAAACAATTTTTTTGGAAGGCGGCTCAAAGGTGTGTAAAATTGGATGTACAACCGCGTGCGAATAATTGCTAACAAAGCCGCCAAGCGTAGGAACAACCACGCAATCGTGGTCGAACAATAAATCGCTGATGTGTTGAGAAATATCCACTTATTTTATTTTAACGGAATCAAAAATACGATTTTTTTGTTTGCTTTTACACACCAAAACGAAACATGCTTTCCACCAAACGATTATCTTTACGATTCGATTTTTAGGCTTCAGAAAATTAATTTTTCAAGTACCTATAAAAGGAGCGCACGGATACGCATTCAATCCACATTATTTGATATTTTTGCAAGATGGAATTTAAAAAATCATTGGCTGAAAAAGTGATTGATAAAATGTACAAGAACGATGGTTTTAGTTCTTGGCTGGGTATTGAATGTGTGAAAATTGAAACTGGAGCGTGTGTTTTGAAAATGAAAATCCGAAAAGAAATGCTCAACGGATTTGGTATTGCACATGGCGGAATAACTTATTCGTTGGCAGATAGTGCTTTGGCGTTTGCTTCTAATTCACACGGAAGAAAAAGTGTTTCGGTGGAAACGTCTATTTCACATACAGAACCTTGTAAAGAAGGTGATGTTCTTATCGCTACAGCAGAAGAAATGAGTCTTTCCAATAAAATAGGAATTTATCAAATCACTATAAAAAATCAGGACAAAAAAATTGTTGCTTTATTTAAAGGAACTGTTTATAGAACTAGTAAAGACTGGGATGTTACGAATAGCGAATCGTTACGAATTAACGAAATGAAGAAAGAGATTATACAAAATAAAAAAATAATTTTTCCTGAATTAAGTTACAAAATTGTTGGTGCTGCATTTGATGTATATAATGAAATTGGAGGAAATCACAAAGAACTGGTGTACCAAAAAGCACTGTTTGAAAGTTTCAAAAAAAACAATATAAAAACGGAACAGCAAGTTTTTAATTCCATAAAATTTGAGAATAAAATTATAGGTAAAAATTATTTCGATTTTTTAGTAGACTCTAAAATTGTTGTGGAGATAAAATCCACGGATAGGTTCTCAAAATCTCATTATGACCAGTTATTAAACTACTTAATTATTTCTAAATTAAAATTGGGAATTTTAATTTCATTCGGAAGAAATGAGGTCAAATTTAAAAGAGTATTAAACATTGAGTTGTTAAATAAAGAAAAAATAAAAACAATATAATTTCGATTCAAAATCAAAATTCGTATTTGTAAATTTGTAATTATTAGTTTATTCGTAATCAATAATTCGTATTCGTAAATTTGTAATTATTCGTTCATTAGTAACCCATAAGTAAATTTGTAACAATTCGTTTATTCGTAACCACATGAAACAAGCTTATATAATTGATGGAATTCGCACTGCGATTGGAAATTTTGGTGGAACATTAGCACCCGTTCGTACGGATGATTTGGCGGCTATGACATTAAAAAAATTGATTGAAAGAAATCCGTCAATTGATATCAATCAAATATCAGATGTTATTTTGGGTTGCGCTAATCAAGCCGGAGAAGACAATCGGAATGTTGCGCGAATGGCGCTTTTGTTGGCAGGTTTGCCACATTCAGTTCCAGGCGAAACAGTAAATCGTTTATGTGCTTCCGGATTATCGGCAGCCATTTCTGCGGCACGTGCTATTATGGTGAACGAATCTGATTTGATTATTGCCGGTGGCGTTGAAAATATGACGCGTGGTCCTTGGGTAATTTCAAAAACTTCGGCTGCTTTTGGCAGAGATGCACAAATGTTTGATAGCAGTTTCGGTTGGCGATTTATCAATCCGAAAATGAAAGAGCTTTACGGAACGGAGGGAATGGGCGAGACAGCTGAAAATTTGGCGGATAAATTTAAAATTAATCGTGCTGATCAAGATTTATTCTCATTGCGTTCTCAACAAAAAGCAAGTACAGCACAAGCAAAAAAACGTTTTGAAAAAGAAATTTTTCCAGTAGAAATCCCCCAGAAAAAAGGCGAACCTAAAATGTTTGATGCGGATGAATTTGTGAAACCTTTGTCTTCTTTGGAAATTTTAAATAAACTGAAACCTGCATTCAGAAAGGATGGAACAGTAACTGCCGGAAATTCGTCTGGTTTAAATGATGGAGCTGCGGCACTTTTATTGGCATCTGAAGATGCAATTAAAAAATATAATTTGAAACCCAAAGTCCGGATTGTAAGTTCGGGAGTAGTAGGAGTGGAGCCACGAGTAATGGGAATTGGTCCGGTGGAAGCAAGTAATTTAGCGTTAAAAAGAGCTGGTTTAAAAATGAGCGATATGGATATTATCGAACTCAACGAAGCTTTTGCTGCACAAAGTTTGGCGTGTATTCGTTCTTGGAAATTAGACGATAACGATCCGCGCATCAATCCGAATGGTGGCGCTATTGCGCTCGGACATCCTTTAGGAATGAGTGGCGCGCGTATTTTAAATTCGGCTGCTATTGAGTTGCACGAACAAAATAAAAAATACGCATTGGTAACTATGTGTATTGGCGTTGGACAAGGTTTTGCGGTAGTAATAGAGAGAGTATAAATTCCTTAAATCAAGAAATCTCAAATCCTAAATTAATATGATTTACGAATTTAACGGCTACAAACCTGTCATCCACGAAAGTGCGTTCATTCATCCGCAGGCGACAGTAACTGGGAATGTGATTATTGGCAAAAATGTATATGTTGGTCCTGGTGCTGCTATTCGTGGTGATTGGGGTGAAATTATTATTGAAGACGGTTGTAATGTGCAGGAAAATTGCACTATTCACATGTTTCCGGGAACAACTGTTGTGTTGAAAGAAGCTGCACACATTGGTCATGGAGCGATTATTCACGGAGCTATTATTGGGAAAAATGCGATGATTGGAATGAATGCTGTTATTATGGACAATGTGATTATTGGTGATAATTGTATTGTGGGCGCATTGAGTTTTGTGAAAGCAGATACGATTGTTCCTGAAAAAAAGATTTTGGTAGGCAATCCTGCAAAAATTGTGAAGGACGTAAGTGATGAAATGATTGAATGGAAAACGAGTGGAACAAAATTATATCAGCAACTTCCAGAAGAATGCCGTAAAACATTAAAGCCTTGCGAGCCTTTGCGAGAAAAGGAAACTAACCGACCCACGCAACAAGATTTTTACAAAACCTGGAATCAGAGTAAAAAATAAGGTGCGCTTTTTCAATCTACATATCTTCAAATCAGTTTTGCATTCTTAATTGTTTTTTGCTTTTTCTTTTGCCTTGAAGCAAAAGAAACAAAAATTCAAGGCTTGACTTTCTCATTTCATTTTAGCTTCCTGAAAGTTATTCATCGGATGATTTCCCCGTATTCATCACACTTTCATTTTGCTAAAACCGTATTCGAAATCCTATGCCGCTTTAAATTCTGCATTCTTAATTCTGCATTTATTCAATCGGTACATCTTCATATTTTCAATTCTATTTGTAATTCACCATTCTTAATTCTGCATTCTTAATTCTGCATTCTGCATTTACTTTATCACTTCAAGGAACCCTTTCTTCACTTCCTTATTTGGTAAAGTTAATAGGTAATAATACGTTCCTGCATTTACTTCATCCGCTTTCCAATTGTTTTGATAATTGAGGCTTTGGTAAACGTTATTACCCCAACGGTTATAAATAGTAAGCTCGCTGTTATCGGGTAAGTTCTCTATCACAAAATAATCGTTTTTGCCATCGTTGTTGGGTGTAATTACATTGGGTATTTGCACCACATCATCATTTGTTGCAATTGTATCATCACACTCCGTTACTGAAACATCATCTATGTAGTAATAAGCTCCTCCGTATTGTGGGCTACTTGATGAAACACCGCTTGGTAGAGCATTACATTGTAAATCATCATCAAAGTTTCCAATAGTAATGTATGAATAAGTTGAATCTGCAATAAAACTTCCGCTTACAATCGTCCAATTTACTTTGTTAGTTATATTAGTGTCTTCAACTATTTGAGGTATCTGATTTAAATTAAAAAAGTTCGTACTTGTTATTGCTTTGGTGGAAAAAAATATTCCCATATCTTTTGTACTATATTCTACGCTATCAGCTAAGCTTACAAAAAAGCTAACACAATACTTTTTACCCTTTATCAGATTATGTAATAGTTGCACTTGTAAATATTCTCTATAATTAGAATCGTATAATGAATAAGTTACAAACCCTCCATACCCCAAACCCGAATGCGCATTTTGGCTACCATAAACATTATTTGGTGCATTTACTCCAGATGGCGCTGAGGCACACGTATTATAATAATCTGGAGTTCCTAATGTTGGAGAAATCCAAGGTGTAGCTATACTAATTTCACCAAGATTATTAGGACACGTATCAGAAATTTCGAAACTGGGATTAGTTACTAAATTTTGCGGTTGTGCTTTTGTTGTAAAAGCCAAGAGGCAAAGCGAAAAAAGTAATAGAAAGAATGTTTTTTTCATCTGTTAGTTCAAATCAAAGATACAGTTTTTCCTATGGTCTTAAATAAACTTCAACAGAATTTACTGCGGAGAAGAAGTGAGTACTTTTAAAACGGAATTGCCTTGTTAAACAAGCGTCTTGAGAGGATAATAGCATTTATTAATGAGCTGTGAGTATCTTAGTCACAGCTGTGAGTGTCTCAGTATGAACTGTGAGTGAGGCAGT
>JBDTAC010000049.1 GCA_039924845.1 Bacteroidia bacterium | reverse complement strand
GTACGAAATCCTGCTACTATAAATGCGTTCATATTTTTGAATTTTTAATTTCGAAAATTAATTTTTTAGTTCCTTAATATTTTTCCTCCGGTTAAAATACTCTGAATTCTTTCTAAGGTTTTTCTCTCACCTGCTAAAGATAAAAAAGCTTCGCGTTCCAAGTCTAATAAATATTGTTCGCTTACCAAAGTGGGTTGCGAAAGATCGCCTCCACAAAGTACGTAGCCTAATTTTTGAGAAATTTTTACATCGTGTTCCGAAATATATTTTCCGCTCAACATCGCATTCGCACCCAAATAAGCCAATGCTAAACCTTCTTTTCCAAGTACACGAATATCATTTCGAGGTGTTGGTTGTGAATAACCATTATCGGCTAATTCTATGCAAGCCGCTTTTGCTTCCGCCAACAGGCGAGGTAGTGAAACTACAACAGCATCTTGTCCTTTACGTAAATAACCTAAGTCAAATGCCTCGTAAGCAGATGTTGAAACTTGTGCTTGTCCGATGGTTAAAAAACGTTTTCTGAAATTATTTAATTCGATATCGCCTTCGCGGATTTCATCAGAAAGACGAACGGCAAACTCTTTGGTTCCGCCACCTCCCGGAATTAATCCAACACCAAATTCAACCAAACCCATATAGGTTTCTGCATGTGCCATCACTTTATCGGAGTGCATACTCATTTCGCACGAACCGCCCAAAGCCATGTTATGAGGCGCAACCACAACCGGAATAGACGAATATCGAACGCGCATCATTGTATTTTGAAATGATTTTATCGCGAAATTTAATTCGTCCCAATTTTGTTCAACTGCCATCATAAAAATCAATCCCACATTTGCTCCAGCAGAAAAATTTTGTCCTTCGTTGGAAATAACTACTCCGCGAAAATCTTTTTCCGCCATTTCAATTGCAGTGTTAACCCCTTGTAAAATCTCGCCTCCAATGGTATTCATCTTCGTGTGAAATTCTACATTTAAAATACCATCGCCAATATCAGTAACAGTCGTTCCTGCATTTTTCCAAACTGTTTTTGTGCCGCGAATGTTTTCCAACAAAATAAAATTTTCCGTTCCCGGAATGGCTTTATATGTTTTTGTAGGAATGTCGTAATATTTCTTTTGCCCGTTTTCTATTTTATAAAAAGAAGTATTTCCACCTTTCAGCATTTCATAAATCCAAGCGGCAGGTTTGTTTCCAGCACTTTCCATTGCTTTAACCGTTTCGGAAACTCCCAGTGCGTCCCAAGCTTCGAAAGGTCCGAGTTCCCAGCCAAAACCTGCATTCATAGCGGAATCTATTCGATATACTTCATCCGAAATTTCAGGAATACGATTGGAAACATACGCGAACAATCCGTAAAACGAAGCACGGTAAAATTCGCCCGCTTTGTCTTTTCCTGCCAACAACACTTTCATCCGGTCGTTCAGATTATCAATTGTTTTTGTGCTTTCTAATGTTGCAAATTTTATTTTTTGAGAAGTTTTATATTCTAATGTTCTTAAGTCTAAGGACTGTATTTCAGATTTTCCGTCTTTAGTTTTTACCTTCTTAAAAAAACCTTGTTCGGTTTTACTTCCGAGCCATTTATTTTCAGCCATTTTAGCAACGTAATTCGGAAGCACAAATAATTCTTTTGCTTCATCGTTCGGGCAATTTGCGGCTAATCCGTTTGCCACGTGAATCAATGTATCCAAACCAACTACATCGCAAGTGCGGAATGTTGCCGATTTCGGACGACCTAAAACGGGACCAGTTAATTTATCCACTTCATCAACGGTAAGTCCCATTTTTTCAACCAAATGAAACAATGCCATAATTCCGAAAACACCAATTCTATTGGCAATAAAAGCAGGAGTATCTTTACATAAAACAGTCGTTTTTCCCAAATACAAATCTCCATAATTCATTAAAAAATCAATTACTTCAGGCGAAGTATGCGGAGTAGGAATTATTTCCAGCAATTTTAAATAGCGTGGCGGATTGAAAAAATGTGATCCGCAAAAATTATTTTTGAAATCTTCACTGCGACCTTCCGTCATTAAATGAATCGGAATTCCAGAAGTATTGGATGTTATCAAAGTGCCTTGTTTGCGGTATTTTTCCACATTCGTAAACACTTGTTGTTTGATGTCTAAACGCTCCACCACCACTTCAATTATCCAATCGCACGAAGCAATATCTTTCAAATTATCATCAAAATTTCCAGTGGTAATGCGCTTGGCAAATTCCTTTTTGTAAATAGGCGAAGGATTCGATTTCAAAGCGAAAGCCAATTCTGAATCCACAATTTTATTGCGCGATTTTTTATCCGTTCCAGCATCTTTCGGAACAATATCCAATAATAAAACTTCTACTCCAATATTGGCAAAATGGCAAGCAATGCGGCTTCCCATAACTCCTGAACCGAGAACGGCTACTTTTTTTATAATTCGTTTCGACATATTAAAATTTATTTTGATGTTGGAATTAGTTGTTGCGTATTTAATTTATCAACGATGACGTTAATACTGTCAATCGTTGCATAAAATTCTTTTAACTTTTTTTTGCCCAATTTTTCTTTTACAATTTTGTTGAAATTTTTAACCGTTTGTTTCGAAAGTTCTCTCTTTTCAAGTCCTTTGGGCGTTAAATAAATAATTACGGAGCGTTTATCTTCCAGACTTGTTTTTCGTTTTATCCATTTTTTTTCTTCCAAACCTTTCAACATGCGCGATAAACTTTTGGATTCCATTCCCAACAAAGGACCAATTTTAGTAGAAGCCGTTCCATTTTCAGGATGAATATTCAACAGCACAAATCCCATTGCAGTAGATAAATCCTGAGTGCTTCCAGCTCCGTTGTACATACGGTTTATCAAGTGCCAAGAAGTCTTTATTTTGGAACAAACAGTACTTTTATTATCCGAAACTTCTTTTTTCATCGCGACAAAGATAAATATATTTACTCTGCACGCACACTAAATTTGAAAAATTATTTTTTGAACACTTTTTTTCAGCTTCAAAAAAATAATTTTTCAAAGCTCTTTACAAAGGAATATTTTTAATCAAAGTTTGTAGGTATCTCAACTGTTTGAGGTACGAAATACTATTTTTTGAGTAAATCAAACAATTTGGTATTTATGTATAAAGTTTCTTTCCATACTTGTTTTGTTTTAAGCACTTTTATACTTTCAAGTTCCTTTAAATATTTTGATGCTGTGATGCGAGAAATACCTAAACGTTCCGTTAAATATTCACTTTTACAATACGGATGTTCAAACAATAATTCAACCAATTCCTTGCTGTATGACTTAGGTGCATTTTTCTTTACAAATTCCTGTGTTTTGATAAACAACCGACTAATCTCATTTACATGCTCGATAGTTTCGTTGGCTGTTTTCTCTACACCTTTTAAAATATACAATACCCATGCTTCCCAATTATTTTTTGTGCGTACTTCCTGCAATAAGCGGTAATAGTCTGCTTTGTTAGCAATAATGTATGCACTTAAATACAACACTGGCGTTTCAAGCATGCCATTCATTATTAGGTAAAGAATATTTATGATACGTCCTGTACGACCATTGCCATCATAAAAAGGGTGTATGCTTTCAAATTGATAATGTTGAACAGCCATTTTTATAAGTACAGAAATCTCATCTTTTTCATTCAGATATTTTTCGAGATTTGTCATTAAACGATTTATGCTTTCTAAATTGTCAGGTGGTGTGTAAATAATTTTGCCTGTAACTGCGTTACGAAGTGCAGTACCTGTAAGGTTTCGAATACCTGCATTGTTTTCTTCTAATCTTTTTTGAATTTCAATAATTGCATTACTACTCAAATAGCCCTTCTTTTTAATAAAATGAAAACCGTATAACATTGCCACTCGATAACGTAATACCTCTTTTGTAGCACTATCTGTTTTAGAGCCTTTGGAGGATAAGGCTTCGTATAATTTATCCTGTGTAGTAATTACATTCTCAATTTCTGAACTGGCGCGAGCTTCTTTTAAGATAACGGCATTTAACAGGATTTCGGGATTAGGTAATATTTTAGACGAGCCTTTTAATTCCGCTAAAGCAATGGAAGATTTTACAAGTTGGCGAAGTATCTTTACAGTTTCAACCTCAGCCGTTACAGGCGGCAAAAGCGGCAAATTGTTAAACGGCTTTTCGTTGTTTATTTGTGGGACTTTACTTTTTTTTGTCATGTAAAGAAATTATACCTGATAGTTTTATCATGTAAAGATAATGATAAAATTTATACCTGATAAATTTCTCATGTAAAGAAATTATACTTGATGGTTTATAGCCGATTTATTTATTGTTATTTCGCAAAACCATAAAGAATGTCGGTTTCGTATAGGTTTTCAATAAGTTTGTGTTGAGTTGATGTTTATTGTTTCCAAAAAAAAAAACGAAAAATTATTTTTTTGAAATACTTCTGTAAAAATTTTAAATATCCACGGAAAAGGCTTTAAATTGCTGAACGGACAAGATTCGTAAAGGATTATCAAAATTTATTGCAAGTGCAAATCATCAAATTTGCATAATTATTTTTCGACTTATTTTATTAAATAATCAAGTCTAGAATACCTATCTGTCCCGAGTTTCCTTTGACTTTAACATTTATTATTATAATTATTTCGCCATTTTCTGTTAATGTTGTATCAAGCAAATAGTCCGTATCTATATTAACTTTAAAAATCAAATCATCATCTTCCAATAAACAAAGCATTGGATTCTGAGTTGAAGTTGGTGTCCAAGAACTTGGTAATTCAGAAGAATCTTTTGGAGGTCTTAATGCGTCAAAAAGTGTTTTAAGTTTATTATCAATATCTCCAAAACCTTTGTAATCATGAGGAATTAGAATTTTTAAGTCTAATTCAACATACATATTCCACTTGTCTGATACTAAGAAAAAGAAATCATATTTGTTAACAGTCTTATGAAAGTCGGGAAATTCAGATTTTTTAAATAAGTCAGCTCTTATATTTAGCGGAGGGTAATTCCGAAGTGTTACCAATTGTTCGTGGATTTTTTGTCGTATGTCATTTTTATTTTCGACACTATTATGATTTCCACTTTTAATTATCCCTTTGTAAAATAAAGTAAATTCCATTTAGATTGTTTTGGGTTAAGAAGTTTGCAACTAACTCACAAAGTTACTTAGGTGTTCAATAATCTCAATTTTATTTCCCAAAAATTCTTTACAAAGGAATATTTCCGTGTTTCTTTTTCGGCAAATGCGCAACTTTATTTTCGAGCATTTTAAAAGCTTTAATTAATTTTTCGCGAGTGTCTTCGGGTTTTATCACTTCGTCAATAAATCCTCTTTCAGCTGCGCGGTAAGGATTTGCGAAGTGTTCTAAATATTCTTCTTCTTTTTTCTTTAACTCTTTTTCGCCTTTAAAAATAATTTCTACCGCACCTTTTGCGCCCATTACTGCAATTTCGGCACTTGGCCAAGCGTAATTCATATCAGCTCCAATGTGTTTGCTGTTCATCACATCATAAGCGCCACCGTAAGCTTTACGTGTAATAACGGTAATGCGCGGAACAGTAGCTTCGCAAAACGCATACAATAATTTTGCGCCATTACTGATAATCGCATTCCATTCTTGATCGGTGCCAGGTAAAAATCCCGGAACGTCTTCAAAAACCAATAAAGGAATGTTGAAACTGTCGCAGAAACGCACAAAACGCGCGGCTTTGGTAGAAGAATGATTGTCTAACACGCCCGCCAAAAATGCAGGTTGATTGGCAACAATTCCGATGCTTCTTCCGGCTAATCGAGCAAAACCGACAACAATATTTTCAGCAAAATTTTTGTGTACTTCTAAAAAAGATTCGGAATCAATTACTCCGTTTATCACTTCCCGAATATCATAAGGTTGATTCGGATTTTCAGGAATTATTTTTGAAAGTTCAGGACGTTTTTCAGAACCTGTATTTTCATACAAATAACGTGGCGCATCGTCTTCGCAATTCTGCGGAATGTAACTCAACAATGCTTTTATATTATTGATACATTCAATTTCGTTCGCACAAGAAAAATGCGTAACACCTGATTTTGCTGAATGTGTAGAAGCTCCGCCTAACTCTTCGCTCGTAACTTCTTCGTGCGTAACAGTTTTCACAACGTTCGGACCTGTAACAAACATGTACGAGGTATTTTCCACCATCATAATAAAATCAGTGATAGCGGGCGAATACACCGCCCCTCCAGCGCAAGGTCCCATAATGGCGGACAGTTGCGGAATAACTCCCGAAGCCATTGTGTTGCGATAAAAAATATCTGCGTAACCTCCCAAGGAAACCACACCTTCTTGGATTCGCGCTCCACCACTGTCGTTTAAGCCGATTAAAGGTGCGCCATTTTTCATTGCAAGATCCATTATTTTGCAAATTTTTTCGGCATGTGTTTCGGAAAGTGAGCCACCGAAAACTGTAAAATCTTGTGAAAAAACATATACCAAGCGTCCGTTGATAGTGCCATAACCGGTTACAACTCCATCACCTAAATATTTTTCTTTTTCCAACCCAAATTCTACCGAACGATGCGTAACAAACATTCCGATTTCTTCAAAAGAATTTTCATCCATTAAAAAATGTAAGCGTTCGCGTGCTGTTAATTTT
>JBDTAC010000048.1 GCA_039924845.1 Bacteroidia bacterium | reverse complement strand
TGTTTGTTGTCCGGAATAAGCTTGATTGACGGTATCTCCAATAGTTTTTGTCCACAAAATACCACCCAAATTATTCGTGCGAATCAAATAAGAATTAAATTCTCCCGCTCCGAAAGAATTGGTAAATCCAGTAATAAAATAACCGCCATCTGTATTTTGCCAAACCGATCTGCCTTCGTCTTGTCCGCTGCCACCGTAGGTTTTCGTCCATAACGTATCGCCTATTGCATTTGTTTTTACGAGATACACATCTTCGTTTCCTTTGCCGTAACTATAGGTTCCGCCAACAATAACGTATCCTCCATCCGTAGTTTGTTTAACAGAATAAGCAAAATCCCAATTGGCTCCACCATACGTTTTTTGCCATTGGAGATTTCCGATACTATCTGTTTTGACAAGATAAAAATCATATCCGCCGGCACCAAAACTATTGGTGTATCCCGCAATGATATATCCATGATCCTTTGTTTGCTGAACACTGAAGCCCATATCAACATTGGTTCCTCCGTAAGTATGCTGCCATTTTACTTTCCCGACAGTATCTAATTTAAAAAGGTAAACATCTGAACTACCATATCCGATGCTGCTTGTAGAGCCCGCAACAATGTATCCGCTATCTAAGGTTTGTTGTACCGATTGCCCGTAATTATCGCCAATGCCACCGTCCACAACCTCAAACTTTCCTTGAGAAACACCTTTCAGTGAACAAAAAAGAAGCATCAAAAAAATAATTTTTCGCATGGCTTAAATGACTTAAAGAATTGCTTTTCTAATTTTCAATAATTGAACCAATAAATTTTCTAAGTGATCTAAATGTAACATGTTCGCTCCATCTGATTTTGCATTTGCAGGATCAGGATGCGTTTCCACAAAAATTCCATCTACACCTACTGCTATTCCTGCTTTTGCTATGGTTGCGATTAATTCTGGTTTTCCACCTGTAACGCCCGAACTTTGATTCGGTTGTTGCAAAGAGTGCGTAATATCTAAGATAACAGGCACTTTGTGTTTTTGCATTTCTGGAATGTTGCGATAATCTACAACCAAATCGTGGTACCCATACATGACACCGCGTTCGGTAAGCATAATGTTGTCGTTGCCGGATTGGCGAACTTTATCTACCGCAAATTTCATGGCTTCGGCAGAAACAAATTGTCCTTTTTTGATGTTTACAAATTTTCCTGTTTTCGCTGCCGCGATTAATAAATCGGTTTGCCTGCAAAGGAAGGCGGGTATTTGTAAAACGTCTACATATTCCGCCGCTAAAAATGCTTCTTCTGCGGTGTGAATGTCTGTAACCGTTGGCAAATCGTATTTTTCGCCGATAGCGCGAATTATTCTTAAAGCTTTTTCATCACCAATTCCGGTAAAAGAATCGATGCGGGAACGATTTGCTTTGCGGTAAGAAGCTTTAAAAATAAAAGGAATTTCAAGTTTGTCGCAAATTGCTTTTACTTTTTCTGCAATGGCAAAAGTAATTTCTTCGCCTTCTACCACACAAGGCCCGGCCAAAAGGAAAAAATTATTTTTCGAAACGTGTTTTATTTTTTTTATCTTTTCTATCATAAATCAATTAAAATATTTAACAAGTTTAACTTGCATTTCGCCACCGGTAGTGCTGTTTGGTAAAATAAATCCTTCGATATCGTTGCTCGCAAAAGTGAGCGTAAAATTATGTTTTAATTTCGCAACAATTCCTAAACCATAACTCATAAAACCGTATCCTCCGTAAGAAATACGTGTTGTCAGACAAAAATTAGGATTGAAAAAATAATTTCCGCCGATGAAATAACACATCGTATAATTGGCATTAAAAATATAATTAAAACCTTTCGTAAATTGAAACTTTCCGTAATTGGTAGTGCTCGAAACATCTAATGTAGCGGGCAATGTAGTGGAGTAGGCTTGCTTTTTTAAGGTAGTTAATTTTTTTAAAACACTGTCCTGTTGTGCCGCGGCAAAGGTCGCATTTTTCAAATCGTAAATATTATTTATTTGAAATCCTTCGTAATGAAAAAGAGAATCTTGTTGGTAGGTAGATGCATTTTTATTCCATTCAATGGCACCAATATTTGTTACGTGAATAGTGATAGAACCTTTGTGTTTATAAGTAATGTATGGCATATAGATAAACAAATTAAGTGCAGCACCAATGCCATTGACTGATCCGAATTTTTTCCGTGCAGTATCGGATTGATTCATCATCACAGACGTATTAAAATTAATGTATTGATCATTTATATCCGTGTACAATTGCGCTGTTTTAGCAGTAATAGACGTGTATTGTTGCCCGTTTAAAATAGCAATGCTGGCACCATAAAAAACAGCTTTGTTGGTTGTGTCTTCTGAAAAAAATATTTTTTTAACGATGCCAAATTCTACTTGTTGGTATTGCAATAAATTGAGATTGAAATTATCAAAATTGGCTGTTTTTCCTTGATATTGTTGATTCCCGTAAAAAGCTACGTTAAATAAATCGGGAGAAAATTGTGTGTCGAAATGCAAACAATTTTTAAATGCGACAAAAAACTTCTCTTCTTTTTTCTTGCTGTAAAATGTATAATAAGCACCTTCCTGAACATCGCCCCCAAAACGATTGGTGCTTTGCAAACGATTGCTAACAGCATCTTTCATCGAATTATCTAAAAAACCGTTTTTTAAAAAAGTGCCCAGAAAACGATTCGTAATGGCGTTTGAATTGTAATCGTAATTGCCGTAAAAACCGATGCTTGCTTTGATGCTATCGTTTGTGCGATTGATGTAAAGCGTGTCGAATTGAGCTCTTGCGTTCATGCCACAAAGAAATAAAATGCCGCCAAAAAAATATTTTTTCACATTCAATGCAATGAAATAGTATAATTAAAATTACCAGTTAGTTTTAAATCCAACGAATAATTGCTATATAATTTTATATACGTTGGTTTATTAGATGTATTGAAAACACTTTTGATAAATATCTTTTTTGTGTTTTGTAATTCGGTCAATTTTGCACTTGTTAAAGGAATGGAGGCTTGCGTTATCAAAGGCGCAATTACTTTATACAAAGCATTTACAGGCGCTGGATTAATAAAATTATTCGCGCAAAGCGAATCCGTAATTTGATTGTTTTGATTGAGCAAATACAATTGAACCTGCGCGCTGAAAGGAAATCCGTTGTTTGCCCACAAAATAAATGTGCCATTGTTGAGATGACTGTTTCCGCTTGCGGGCGCAAAATTAGTGGTAACGGTATCTTCTAATGTTAAGTTATTCGCGACAAGCGCGAGTGGAACTTGAATGTCGAGATTCGCAGAAATTGTATGTCCGGCATACATAAAATCGTTGCCGCCAGAAACATTTCCAAGTGGGTTGGTGGTGATTTTAATTCCGTATCCAAATTGATTCGGTAAATTACCAATCAGGCTCGTAATGTTCGAATTAGTATTGTCCATAGAAACCGTATAAACGCTTGTGTTTACAGGATTGTATGGATTCCCGGTTTCCGTAGCGCGATTGATATTAATGGGAGAACCGATAACAGAATTCGTTAATAAAACGGTGCTTCCAGAATGTGTATTCTCAGAAGAAAGCGTATTAATAACTGCGGTGGCATCTATTCCGAAACCATTGTTAATAGTAATGATCATGCTTGCATTTTGCAATTGAATATTTCCGTTACTGATGTGATTAAAAATATTAACCGCCGTAGTTGCTGGACCTACATTAAATATTTGTTGCCCGAAATATCCGCGTGCATACGAAGGAATCATTTGCTCAAAAGTATTATCAATAATAAGACTGTCAGCAGGATACACCGTTACGCCGCCTACTACGGAATTATCCACACTTGCTTGAAGATTAGTAGTAAGCGTATTAAATGTGTTTTCGCTTGGACCTTTCAAATCTATTTTATAACCCGCCAAACTATACGTGCCGTTATACACTCCAGGTGCTGAGTTTGTTGCCGCAGGCACTTGTACGGTGATGCTAAATGGAATTCCGTTTAATGTAGCGGAAGGAATCGAATATGTATAATCTGTAAGTGCTGGTACGTAACTTTTTATATCGAATTTTACATCACCAGATTGAATGGTAGCGTTGGTTAATTGCGCACCTCTCAAAGAATACATTGTTGTTTTTGTTTGATCCACGATTAATTGTCCGGGAGAAAAAGTATAACTGCCAGAAGGAAGATGGTAGCTATACGCCAGTGTAGTATCAGGAATATTCAATAAACTATCTACCTGAAAAGTGTACAAATTATTATTGTAAACAAGTGTTAGTGAACTATCGGTAGGACTCGATTTCAATAGCGTATCACTCATTAAATTATTAATGTTTAGCGACGTTTTTACAAGCGGAGCTGCCACGTTCATATCCCACGAAGGCTTTCCGTATTCACCATTGCAAGCAGTAAAGCAAGCAAAAAGTACCGTGTAAAAAAATATTTTTCTGAAAACCCTCATCTTTTATTGTTCTCCAAATATACATAAATAGCCATTCGGAAAATTTTTTTCCAAAAATCTCGTATCTTTGTTGCAGGAAATGTGTTGAAAAATTTAAACTTATGTTTACGAAAAAATTTTTTACTGCTTGGATTGTTTCCTCTGTCGTTATGTTCAGTGCTTTTTACCTATGGCACGGCGTACTGCTAAATGATTTATCTCATTCGCCTTATCCTAAAACTATTTTTTTAGCTGTTGCTTCCTTTGTTTATCTGATAATTGGTTTCGCATTAAACAGTGTATACGAATCTCGTTTGATGGAAAAATTTCCAAAAAAGCCACGTTTAAAAGGCTTGATAATAGGCGCTATTTGTGGCGCCATTATTTACTTTATGTCCGTAGTTATAGGCGTTTCTTTTAATGGAGGAATGACGCGGGTAAATGTGCTCATCAACATTACTTGGCAAATGGCAGAACAAGCTTTAGGTGGCATTAGTATTGGTTTTATACACGTTTCTGTTTTCAGGAGAAATCCTTTTGCAGGATAATTGATAGCTTCTTTTTTATATTTGAAAAATTATTTTTTTGAAGCTCTTTTTCCATCAAACATAAAAGTAGCACCTGCTTGCAAAACATAAGGACCGGCTATTGCAGTTTCCAAATGAAAAGCAATATGAGGATTCATCTAAAATAGTTTAAGTTAAATTTGCGTTTTATTTACCACTTGAAATATTAATAACAACTCTAAATCCGACATTGCTTTGTATATAATTCCAATTGGAATAAAGCTCAATTCCTATTCCAAAATCCTTCAGTGGTTTTCCAATAATCTGAATTGTTGTATTTATGCCAATAGTAGAAAAGTGGTTTCCGCTATCTGTTTTATCGCCCCACATATAAGCTGGACCGACAAAGCCACTAAGTAAATAATATCTCGAAAATAATCTATCTCCAATATCTAAATTAATGGTAGATAAATAAGGAGTTGTTGTCAAAATATTACCATTTATGCCAAGCTCAAAATACATTTTATCAATAGCGCGATTATAATCCAACACAAAATTAGCATCGTTGGATTTCGTTTTAAAAAAATCGGTTGATGCATTTCCTACACCAATATCAGTCCAATCAGTTGGATATTTTGAAGTAGTCGCATCTTTATCTTCTTGCGCATAACCAATAAAATGGGACAAATGAAGATAAATAGGAATATTTTTTTCATGTTTTTCATTTTTTTACAGCATAATCAAAATAATGAATTTCGGAAGGCATAGCATCTCCTTTTGGCAACAATAAATAGTTAAAAAAATATCCTAAAATTTGTGAACTAAAGCCAGACTTTGATGCTGTGAATTTCCTCAAAAATAATATTGGGTGATTGTTTTTTGTATAAATCTTACCAGTCCACCTTAGTCCCAATTCTGCATCACCACCGAAATAAAACGCCACACAATTATATTGACTGAAGTCGATAAAAGGTATTGGTTGTGTGCTATTAAAATATGATTCAAAACTCTTTTTATCGGTAAAAATAAGAGCTTGGTTATTAGGTCCTGTAGGATGTGTCGCTCGTATTGTTATAACCGAAACTGAATGCGAGGAGCCTGTTGAATCGGGAAGATTTTTGTCGTGAATTATAGGTGTCGTTTTTTGATTATATGTATAATTAATTGAATAATAAATTTTGGAAGGTAGTGTATCTCCTTTTTGCAGTAATATATAACTGAAATATTCAGCATGCATATTTGAAGTTCCTTTATTGCTGAAATTCAAAAAGATTATTTTACGATTGAATCGTGAAAAACTACCCATCCATTTTGGATTAGTAGATACCTTAGTTTCAGCACAAATTGTGATGCAATTAAATTTATCGAAATCAATAGAAGGAATAGCTTCATGTGAATCTAAACTATAAATGTATGTTTCAAAAGCTTCTTTATTTGCAAAAAAACGCGCTTCGTTCAAATGATTAATGTTAATTAGAGGATGCTTTTCAGTTACGATTGAAAGATATTGAAGGGGTTGCAAAACGTTTGCCATAGGAACGAGCAAGAATTTAATTTTTTGCTGTCCAAACGAATTCAACGACAGAAAAAAAAGAATAGATAAAAAATAAAATCTAAATGGTTTCATGGTACAGAAATTATTTTCTTGCTTTTAAATCATTTACTTGCTTTTGTAAATCGTCTATTTTTTTATTCTGCTGTATCATATACAAAGTAAGTTCTTCTACTTTTTTCAGTAACAATACCTGTGTATCTCCCAAATTATTTCCATTTTGAACTATCCGCTTTTTGTTTTTGTGCAAAAGCAGTTTGGCAAATTATTATTGCGAAAAGAAAATTTATTTTTTTCATTTGCTTAAATTCAACCCAAAGATAAAAAAATAAAAATTATTTTTTGGAGCTCTTTCTCCATCAAACATAAAAGTAGCACCTGCTTGTAAAACATAAAAAATTACAAATAAATAATTATTGCAAAAGCCGACTGAATTAGTGGAAAAACAACAGCTAAAATTAAAATTTCAGCTGTTGTAAAAGCCTATAATGCAATTATTTAGTATATTAATACTAAAAGAAGAATACTTAGGCAAACTAAGATTATAGCCAAAATGGCCAAGCCTTTGTATCTCCCATTGGAATTATGGCGTATTTCGCTCGTTTTTCTTATTGTTATAAAACATAAAATTATCGTCAATATCAATAACAGCAGTGCTGCACCAATGTTTCCCGCTACGAAAGAATATAGAAACAATATAGATGAAAGCAATGATAATCCACCAAAAAGAGGACTTAACCAAGGATTCTTAACTTCTTTTTTGCGTACAGAGTTTATTGGGGATTGATTTGATTTTAATGTATCTCCAAAAAGACTAAAAGGCTTCATTAATTTTGGGAAAAACACTTTTCCGATTGATAAATTTTTGGGAACAACTTTCTCGTTTTTTGATGTTGATATGCTCAAATTATTTTTTTTAGTGATTGCTTTTTGAGATTCAAAAATGTTTTTTTCAGAAATATTTTTCTGTATTTCAGGTTTTGATTTTTTAGCACTCTGAACAGTAGCTATATTTTTAGTTCTTGTGTTCCAATCAATGTGATAACCCGACAGATATTTCCGTTTGCTGATGGAGCAACTTGCCAACAAAGCAATACTTAGAAAGAAGAAAAATATTTTTTTCATCACCTTATTTGCTTTTAA
Organism: Bacteroidia bacterium; assembly: GCA_039924845.1. Taxonomy (NCBI): domain Bacteria; kingdom Pseudomonadati; phylum Bacteroidota; class Bacteroidia; species Bacteroidia bacterium. The sequence goes on along the minus strand of JBDTAC010000048.1, from coordinate 34,607 downwards.
CAATTTCTACTGTTTTTTTATCATCCTTAGTTGTCATGGTACAAATATAGGTTCCTGATGCTAAATTAGAACTATTAAATGTAATAGCGTAAGAACCTTGATTGTAAATCTTACACAGAATCAAATGTAGAACACATATTTAATATTCCAAATCTAATGATAATTATTTTTAGTAAAAAAGGGTTATAGGTTTGTAAGTTTTAAGTTTATAGTGTTTTGCCCGCCGTCATTTGTTTGATGAAGCATGTACACCGTGTGATGACGTATGTTACTCGTGTGATGAAGCATATACACAGTGTGATGACGCATGTACACTGTGTGATGGAGCATGTCATTTGTTTGATGGCAGATGTTACTCGTGTGATGGCACATGTTACTCGTGTGATGGCAGATGTTATTTGTTTGATGGCAGATGTTACTCGTGTGATGGAGCATGTACACTGTTTGATGGAGCATGTACGGGTCTGTACAATGAACTGTGTCAAAAAAATATTTTTATGAAGCTGTACTTCATAAAACAAATTACTTCGGCTTTCTAAAAGTATAACTTAGCGTGAGTATGCCAATTCCGTATGGTTTGGATGAAACATCTGCAGAAATAACATTTTGAGGAAGGTAATAATCCCATTCAGGCACAATGGAAAAATGTCCGATAGTATATGTTATCGGCAATGAGAATTCATAATTTAAGGTACTAAAAGCAGTGGGAGATTTTACGGGATTATATGTATATCCTTGTGTATTTTCGGCTTTCTTTTTAAAATATTGATCGTAAGAATTTTGCGTTCCGCCTTCCCAGCTTATTTTTGGTTCAATGTCTAATTCATCTTTTTTCTTTTTCCGAAAAAGGTGATCTATTTCAAATAGATGAGAAATAGCGTAGATTAGAGAAAAATCGCTAAGTGAATTATTCTTTTTTTTAGCTTTCGATTTTATACTTCCAAAATCAGATTCTGCGGTGATGGAAGTATAAATTATATTAAAATCGTAACCTGTTTCGCCGATAATCGAATTGTCTAAAACCGAATTTAATTTTGGCGTTTGAGAATTATAAAATTGATGCGCATAAGCGATGGAGCCATCCCAGCTATCTGTAAAATCAAAATCCCAACCGGCAGTTAAATCTTTTTCATCCCAAATATTATACTTTCCCAATAGTCGGGTAATTGTGAATCCGCAGTTAAAACCAGACAAAGCATTGTATGTAAATCCAGGTTCAGAATAAGGTAATTTACCGTTGATTCTTCCTTTTACAACGCTGTTTGTGCCGTATTCATTTTGAAAAATAAATTCACGGTATTTGATGTCATTGTCGGCAGTATCCGCCGCCGCTGAAGTAGTGTCTTTAGGTGTTGGAAAATAGAAAGAAGAATATAAATGATTCCGATTGGATGGATGTGAAAAAGCGCTAGAATTACCGCAAATAAAAATAAATACGCTAAAAGCAAGTCCTGAAAAAAATATTTTTTTACGATTCATTTTTTATAAAATTTTATCAAAAGTATAAAAAAAGAACTCCTTCGCATTTTGCTAAAGGAGTTCTTTTTTATCTGACAAAAAATTACTTTTTGTCTCCACCTTTGTGGTGTTCGTGATGACCATGGTGGTGTTTGTGGTGTTCTCCTTTGTGTTTTCCATGATCTTTGTCCTTACCATTGTCTTGTGGAGCAGTGGTAATCGTTTTGGATTGAGTTTGAGTTTGTGCCGCAACAGAAACATTTGATTGAAGCATACATACAGCAAATAATGCTGCACATACAATGGAAAGATTTTTTTTCATAATTGTTTTGTTTTAAAAGGTGTAGATTAATTTTTTTACAAAAGTGCATTGGTCATTATGAATTTAAAATGAAGTTCAAAAAAATATTTTTTCAAACCTTAAATTCTTCCACATATAATCACTTAATTGCTATGTAAAAAATCACATTATTTTTTTACTTTTGTGCTTCTCAAAAAAAAACAATAAAAAATGTTTGAAAATTTAAGCGATAAGTTCGATAGGGCATTTAAAATCCTGAAAGGACAAGGCAAAATAACCGAAGTAAACGTTGCAGAAACGCTGAAAGAAGTGCGCAGAGCTTTGTTGGACGCCGACGTAAATTATAAAGTTGCCAAAACATTTACCGATACCGTAAAAGAAAAAGCGCTCGGACAAAATGTTTTAACGGCTATTTCGCCAGGACAATTGATGATAAAAATTACGCATGAGGAATTGGCAAAACTCATGGGCGGACAAAAAACAGATATTAAATTAGGTGGAAATCCGACCGTTATTTTAATGTCTGGGTTGCAAGGGTCTGGTAAAACTACTTTTACAGGTAAGTTAGCCTATCATCTTAAAAATAAGCGAAATAAGAACCCGCTGGTAGTTGCGTGCGATGTGTATCGTCCGGCAGCTGTGGAGCAATTAAAAATACTTTCCGAACAAATTGGTGTGGATGTTTTTTTCGATATCGAAAGTAAAGATCCAGTAAGCATCGCTAAAAAAGCCATTCAGCAAGCAAAAGCAAACGGGAATACCGTCGTGATTATTGATACCGCTGGTCGTTTGGCGATGGACGAAGCCATGATGAACGAAATTGGTGCCTTGAAAAAAGCTATTGATCCAGATGAAATATTATTTGTGGTGGATGCAATGACTGGTCAAGATGCAGTAAACACAGCCAAAGCATTTAATGATCGTTTGGATTTTGACGGAGTTATTCTTACCAAAATGGACGGTGATACGCGTGGTGGAGCGGCGCTTTCGATTCGATCGGTTGTAAATAAACCGATTAAATTTGTGGGAACGGGTGAAAAAATGGACGCGATGGATGTTTTTTATCCAGAGCGGATGGCGGATCGTATTTTGGGAATGGGCGATGTGGTTACGTTGGTGGAACGTGCTCAAGAGCAATTTGATTCGGAAGCGTCACGGAAATTGCAAAAACGCATCGCTAAAAATCAATTCAGTTTCAATGATTTTTTAGCACAAATGCAGCAGATTAAGAAAATGGGAAATATCAAAGATTTGGTGGGAATGATTCCTGGAATAGGGAAAGCTGCGAAAGATATAGACATCAAAGAAGACGCATTTACAGGAATTGAAGCCATTATTTATTCGATGACTCCTTTTGAGCGCGAAAACCCAGATGTATTGAGCGGAAGTCGTAAAAAAAGAATTGCGGATGGCAGCGGGAAAACGATTCAAGATGTGAACAAATTAATGAAGCAATTTGAAGACACACGAAAAATGATGAAATTGATGTCGAATAAACAAAATATGATGAAAATGATGAAAAATATGCCGAAGATGTAATTTTACGGTTTGAAAAATTATTTTTTTGAAGTCGTTATTTTGACTCAAAAAATGGTCTCGAAAAATTATTTTTTCGAACGTTAAATTTTGTTAAAAAAAAGGTAGTGTATTATTAATTCACGACATCCAAAAAGATTTAATTACATTTGCTTCCCTTAAAAAAAACAGAAATAAATATGAACAAAAAATTAATTATCGGTAAAATATTATTGCTTTCAGTAGCAACTTTGTTTTTAAATAGTGTTTCGGCACAAGACAATGATCCCGTTTTGATGACCATCGCTGGGAATAAAATAAAAGTGTCGGAATTTGAAACGATTTATAAAAAAAATACGCCAAAAGATTCGCTGAATAATAAAAATTCCGTCAATAATTATTTGAATTTATTTGTGGATTATCGTTTAAAAGTTCAGGAAGCTGAAGATTTAGGGATGGATACAACAACGGCATTTAAAACAGAATTAGACGGATATCGGAAACAACTTGAAAAACCTTATTTAACTGATAAAAATACCGATACCAAATTGGTGGAAGAAGCCTACGATCGTTTAAAAAAAGACATTCGTGCAAGCCATATTTTAATTCGATTGAACGAAGACGCACTTCCAAAAGACACATTAAAAGCGTATATGAAAATTATGGAAATACGCTCCAAAATATTAAAGGGAATGTCTTTTGATGAAGCAGCTCGTGAATATTCCGAAGATCCATCTGCAAAAACAAATGGTGGCGATTTAGGCTATTTTACAGCCTTACAAATGGTATATCCTTTTGAAACAATGGCTTACAAAACAAAAGTAGGCGAAATTTCGATGCCGGTTCGCACTCGTTTTGGTTATCACATTATAAAAGTGAACGATATTCGTCCTGCCGAAGGAGAAATTCATGTGGCGCACATTATGATAAAAACGTCTTCTAAAATGAATCCAGAAGATTCGTTAAAAGCGAAACAAAAGATAGATGAAATTTACCAAAAACTTCAAAATGGAGGTAATTTCAGTGAATTGGCAAAACAATTTTCGGACGATAAAGGTTCTGCACCAAGAGGTGGAGAATTACCTTGGTTTGGAACCAATCAAATGCCTCCTACATTTGAAAAAGCAGCTTTCGAATTGCAAAAAGACAGCACGTATTCAGAACCAATCAAAACACGTTTCGGATGGCATATTATTGAGCGTTTAGGTAAAAAAGAGTTGGCTCCTTTCTCAGACATGGAAGCAGATTTGAAAACAAAAATTTCGAAAGATTCTCGTTCGGAAGCTGGGAAAACAGTCTTTATTGCAAACGTGAAAAAGAAATACGATTTTAAACAAAATTTGAAATTGCGTGATGAATTTTACAAAGTAGTGGATTCTACTTTTTTTGAAGGAAAATGGGATGTTGCAAAAGCAAAAAAATTAGATAAACCGATGTTTAATTTACAGAAAAAAGAATTTACACAAGCTGATTTTGCTCGGTTTTTAGCAGATCACCAAGTAAAAAGAGCAAAAACGGATTTGAAAATAGCGGTCAATATGATGTATGATCAATTCGTAAACGACAATTGCGTGGCGTACGAACAATCGCGTTTGGATGAAGAATATCCAGATTTTCATGCCTTGATGCAAGAGTATAAAGATGGTATTTTATTGTTTGAATTAACCGATAAAAAAGTGTGGACAAAAGCCATTCAAGACAGCGTGGGCGCGAAGAATTTTTATGAGCAAAACAAAACAAAATATATGTGGAATGAGCGAGCAGACGCTTCTATTTACACGTGTTTGGACGAAAAAATCGCGAAAGAAGTAAAAAAAATGTTGAAGAAAAAAGAAACCGATACTGCTATTTTAGCGAAAATAAACAAAGACTCACAATTGAATTTAAAAATTGAAAGCCAAGTTTATCAGAAAAAGGAAAATCCATTAATAGATGCCAATTGGAAAGAAGGAATTTCTGAAAATACCAATGTAGATAAAAACGTGGAATTTGTAGATGTACACAAAATAATTAAACCAGAACCAAAATCGTACGAAGAAGCGAAAGGTTTGATTACGGCAGATTATCAAACGTATTTGGAAAATGAATGGATTACTTCATTGAAACAAAAATATACTGTGAACATCGATCAAAAAGTGCTTTCATCCATTCAATAATAGATTTAATTTTTACACAATAAAAACAAAAGCCTGCCGTTTTTTGCAGGCTTTTGTTCATTTAAAAAAATATTTTTTGAAAACCTTTTTTATCTCTTCTTTTTGTTGTTCGCTGCTTTTGAGTTCTTGTTCGTATTTTAAAAAACAGGAAAAAAACACGTCGAAAATTTTAGCAAAAGTTTATACCACTTCACTTTATGAAACAGATGTTGCGGGAATTGTTCCAAAAGGTATGGCAGCAGCAGATAGCATTGTATTAATCCGTAAGTATGTAGATAATTGGGTGAGAGAGGAATTATTGATTCATCAAGCTGAAACCAATTTGCCCGAGAATAAAAAAAATGTAGATAAACAATTACAGGATTATCGGAATTCCCTCATTACCTATGCCTACGAAAAGGAATTGATTCGCCAGAAATTAGATACTTCTGTAACGGATGCCGAAATTGAAAAATACTACAACGACAATACAGCCAGCTTTTTGTTAAAAGATAATATTCTTAAAGTTATTTATGTAAAAGTAAAACACAATGCGCCGCAACTTGATAGACTTCGTAAATGGTATAAATCAGACAATATTAAAGATCGTCAATCGCTCGCCAATTATTGTTATCAATTTGCCGAAAATTATTATTTAGACGACAATACGTGGTTGTTATTTGATGATATTCTAAAAGAAATTCCCATCGAGACATACAATAAAGAACTATTTTTACAAAATAACAGATTTGTAGAAGTAGCGGATTCAGGAAATTATTATTTTTTGAATATCAAAGGATTTAAAATTAAAGACAGTACATCGCCTTTAGCTTTTGAAAAAAATAATATCCGAAGCATAATACTTAATAAACGAAAATTGGAATTAACAAATAAAATGAAAAACGATATTTATCAAAACGCCTTGGCGGATAAAAAAATAGAAATCTATACGAAATGAACGCAAAAAAAATATTTTTTAGTAGTCTTTTAATTTTTTCGACAATTTTTGCTGCAAAAGCACAAAACAGTCTAAAACCTCAAGATGTTGATAAAATAATTGGAATTGTGGGCAAGGGAATCGTGCTGCAATCCGAAGTAGAAACACAATATTTGCAATTAGTTGCACAAAGTGCCAGCGTAACACCTACCACGCGTTGCAAAATATTCGAAGATTTATTGTACCAAAAATTATTGCTCAACCAAGCGGAAAAAGACAGCTTAACTGTTTCGGACGAACAAGTGGATGCGGAACTAACCAAGCGGATGGATTACTATATTTCGCAATTTGGATCGCAAGAAAAATTTGAAGCTTTTTATGGCAAATCTGTGGATGAATACAAAGCGGATTTGAAAGATAAAATTCGTGATTTGTTATTGGAACAACAACAACAATCAAAAATTACTGCCGACATCAGCGTTTCTCCACTCGATGTGCGCGATTATTTTAATACCATCCCGAAAGACAGTATTCCATTTATCAATGCGCAAGTGGAAATTGGGCAAATTGTAAAAAAGCCAAATATTACATCCGCAGAAAAAAAAGTGGCTTTCGATAAAATTACTGAATTACGAAAAAGAGTGCTGTCGGGAGAAGATTTTTCTACGCTTGCCGTACTTTATTCGGATGATCCTGGGTCTTCTAAAAATGGTGGAGAATATAAAAATATTCAACGTGGACAATTTGTTCCGGAATTTGATGCCGTAACTTTTAATTTAAAAGAAGGTGAAATCTCCCCTGTATTTGAAACACAATACGGATACCATTTTGTGCAATTAATTAAACGCAGAGGCGAATTTGTAGATTTACGTCATATCCTAATTGCCCCAAAAGTAGACCCAGACGACATGTTAAAAGCAAAATTATATTTAGACAGCATTAAAAAAATTATCACAAAAGATAGCCTTCCTTTTTCCGAAGCCGCTATGAGGTATTCCGACGACGATGATTCCAAAAATGATGGTGGTTTAATTATGAACATGCAAACAGGATCCACTAAATATGATATGGATCAACTGGGACAAGTAGATCCGAATTTAGTCTTCAGTATTGATAAAATGCAACCTGGAGATATATCAGACCCAGAACCAATGGCAACAAAAGATGCCAAACAAGCTTATCGTATTTTGTATCTCAAAACTAGGACGAAACCTCATAAAGCCAATTTGCAAGACGATTATCAAGCAATACAAAACCAAGCACTTTCCGTTAAACAACACAAAACAATCAACAATTGGATTAAAAGTAAATTAACGGATACGTATGTTCACATAGACGAAGATTATTTGGATTGCAAATTTGATAATCCATGGAAAAACACAACCATAGCCGACAAATAAACACTCATAGAACATGAATTATAAATCAGATGTGGAAGCGGTAAATGCTTTTGTAAGCAAATACAAAGAATTAAATGCGGAAATCCGCAAAGTCATTATTGGACAAGAAGACACTGTAAAAAATGTATTGATTGCCATTTTCAGTAAAGGACATTGCTTATTAATCGGTGTTCCTGGATTAGCAAAAACACTTTTGGTAACAACCATTGCTGACACGCTCGGCTTGTCTTATAACCGAATTCAATTTACACCAGATTTAATGCCGTCTGATATTATAGGAACGGAAATATTAGATGAAAATCGCCATTTCAAATTTATCAAAGGATCTTTATTTGCCAATATTATTTTAGCCGACGAAATCAATCGTACTCCTCCTAAAACACAATCTGCTTTGTTAGAAGCCATGCAAGAAAGAGCTATTACAACTGCTGGAAAACGCTATGTACTTGAGCATCCTTTTTTTGTATTGGCAACGCAAAATCCCATTGAGCAAGAAGGTACCTATCCTTTACCGGAAGCGCAACTCGACCGTTTTATGTTTAATGTTTGGTTGGATTATCCAACCTATTCTGAAGAATTACAAGTAGTAAAAAACACCACTTCCGATCATAAAATGAGTTTAAATAAAATTCTCACAAACGAGGAAATTATTTATTTTCAAGAATTGGTACGCCGAATTCCAATTACTGATAATGTATTGGAATACGCTGTAAAATTAGTTGCCAAAACGCGCCCTGAAAGCGAATATGCGACAGATGAAATTAAACAATATCTTTCTTGGGGAGCAGGTCCGAGAGCCTCGCAATATTTGGTTATAGGAGCAAAATGCCACGCCGCGCTTTCTGGAAAATATGCACCAGACATTGAAGATGTGCAAGCAGTTGCCATTCCGATATTACGTCATCGCATTGTGCGAAACTACAAAGCCGAAGCTGATAATATTTCGGTAGAAACATTGATTAAAAATTTGTTGCAGAGTAAATTTTAACAGAAACTAAAAAAATAGCTTTCAAAAAATATTTTTTCAGCAAGCTAAATCAATTTCATTTTCTCTCTCAACCAATCCATTGCTGCTTTTTCTGTTTGAAATAACTGAGCGGGTACAGGAGGTTTATTGAATTTGATGTAAAAATTCCCCATTAATTTATTGGCAAGCGAATTTACTAAAATAGCTTGTGCCAAAATGTTCGGGTATAATTCAGGCAAAGCACCATAAGCTCTGGCTTCTGGCGAAGCAGAAATAGTTGCGCGAGCATCTATTAATACAGCATATTTTTTCCCTTCTGTAAGCATTAAGGCGGCTTCGTGCTGTTCCTTTACTTGAGCCACGTCCACTATGGCATTTTCATTCATTTTCACAATAAGTATTCCATCGTCGTTTAGTGAAACAACTCCAATACTTATTTCTATTTTTCGAAGAATAGATACCACGGAATAGCAATTTATTTCGATAAAGGTAGTAAAAATATAGATTAAAAATAAAATTGACTCAGTATTTTTTTTCATAGTTATTTGAGAGATGAGGAATAATAGGTTTCTGAATAAAAAAAGTGCTTTGAAAAAATATTTTTTCGCAACGTATTATTTCCAATTAAATTTCATCGTTCAAAAAAATAATTTTTCGAACGATTCTTTATTTCTACATACTTATTTTTAAGGATCTGCGTTCTTTTTCAGATAAGAAAAATAATGTGTTACTAAAAAATAGGAGGACGTATGAAAACAAGCATTTTTCAAAAACAAATGCAATCGACCAAGTTGGTAGCATTGGCAGTATTTATTTTATTTTTTTCTTCCCAAAAAATTTTCGCAATAGATAAAACAAGTATAAATAGCGGAAATTGGTCTTCAGCAACAACTTGGGATCCCGCAGGTGTACCATCAGCAAGCGATAATGTAATTGTTAAATCGGGAACGACGGTAACGATGGACATGAGCGCAGCCGTTTGCCTGTCATTATTGATAGAAGGCATCGCCGAATGGAAATTAAATAAAACACTTTTTGTGGGAACAGGCGGCGCCATTTTAAACGGCGGAATGCTCACCGTTAACGGAACGCTCGGCACTTTGGATGTTTCGGGAGATTTGCGCGTTATAAACGACACTTCCGTGATTAATGGTGTTAATTTAAAAATAAGCGGTGCTACCATTGTAGATGCTGGAGCGGTTGTTAAAATAACTTCTACGAGTGGCGCGAAACAAATAACGGATTTAATCATCAATGGAACTTGGGATTGCACCGTTAGCGACAGTTGGCAACTGTCTGGAAATTTAATTTTTAACGGAACGGATTTTATTTCGGGCGGCGGAACGTACACGTTTACAGGAATCAATAAAAGCATTAGCGGGAAACCAATTGCCATCCAAAATATTAAAGTGGATGTTGGCGCAGTGTGCATAAATGCTACTTCGCTCGTAATAACAGGAGGTTTGACGGGCTCCGGAATTTTTTCGCAAGGAATAAATAGCGTATTAAATATCAGCACACAATCTGCAAAATTTAATGTAAGTGGATTTAATTCATCTGCTGCAGGAAACACTGTTATTTATGATCGATTGGGCGTACAAACCATTCACAAACCAGACGATGGAGCTTATTATAATTTAGGTATTTCTGGAAATAATATCAAAACAACTTCGGGCACTTTAAAAATAAATGGAAACCTAAATATACAAAGCACACTGGATGTTTCCACGAGCAACGATTCGCTAAAACTGGGCGGTAATTGGCTAAACACAGGTTCTTTTGTAAAAAGGAAAGGCACCGTTATTTTGGATGGAAATTCTTCTCAAACAATTACAAATACGTCTGATGAGTTTTTTTACAATTTGACTTGTGCAGGAAACGGAACAAAAATTCTTACCGGAAATATCAATGTAGACAGTACTTTTCAAATAAATGCAGGAAATAATTTAGATGTCAGTAATTCCTTTTACGCTATTACCTTGAAAGGAAATTTTATAAATAAAGGTGTTTTTAAGGCACAAAAAGGCACTGTCATTTTTAACGGAACAGGCGCTCAAATAATAGGCGGAACAAGTATTACTTCTTTTTATAATATTATTTTGAATAATTCTGTTGGGATAAATTTGACAAATTCAGAAAATTTAATCGGAACTCTAACGCTGATGAAAGGAACCTTTACAAGTACAGGGCAAAACCTTACATTAATTTCTGATGCTGCTGGAACTGCAAGTATAGCAAGTATTCCGACGGGCGCTAATTTTGTCGGAAATATTACGATGCAACGTTATTTACCGCCCGGACAAACAGGTTGGCGTTTTCTCGCATCTGCGGTAAGCGGCGCAACACTTCAGCAATGGACAAATTGTTTTTACACAACAGGTTTTGTTGGATCCAACGATCCTGGAAATGCTTTCGTTTCTATTTATACATATAACGAATCTGCTCCAGGAGTTTTTTCCAATGGCTACGTGGGCGCAACAAATACCAGTAATTCTATTTTAAATACCGGTGGATATTGGTGTTACGTGGGTCCAACACCTTTAACAATTAAAGTTACAGGTCCGCCCAATAAATTAACGCAAACCTTCTCTCCAACTTATACAGCAAGTGGGGGCGCATCGCAAGACGGATGGAATATGATTTCGAACACGTATCCTTCCGCCATTGATTGGAATGCTGCGAGCGGTTGGACGAAAACAAAAATCAATAACGCCATTTATATTTGGAATTCTCAATTGCAGCAATACGCCAGTTATGTGAGCGGAATCGGCACAAATGGAGGAAGCAATATTATTCCTTCTTCGCAATCCTTTTGGGTGCAAACAAATGGTAGTAGTCCGAAATTGGTGATGACAGAAAATGTAAAATCCTCCAGCAATAAGCCTTTCACTAAAATAGAAAATAATCATAATGTGCAATCGCTCAGTATTCATTTACGAATTAATGGAAATTCGTACAGCGACGAAACATTTATTTTATTTAATAAAGAGGCAACAATGGCTTTTGATAGTTTGTTGGATGCCTATAAAATAGTTAGTACAAGTACGGCAGTTCCAAGCATTTCATCGCTTTCGCAGAATGCAGATTTTTCAATAAATAGTATACCAGAACTCGATTCCTCACTCAGCATTCCCTTGCGAGTAAAAGTAGGTACATCTGGAACGTACACAATTAGTTCTGATAATTTGACAAATATTCCGAAAAATTCTTGTTTGGTTTTAGAAGATCTCTTGACAGGAATAAAAACCGATTTGAAAAATACGAACACTTATTCTTTCACGATTTCTGACACGACAAATGCTCCGCGATTTTTACTTCACGTAAGTGCTGGAATGGAAACCAAGTATTTTCCGACAGATTGCGAACACGCTACAGCTCTTGTTAATTCAAATGGAAACGGCACATTTATCTTTACGTGGAAAAATAATTCCGGAATTGTTTTAAAAACAATTACAACAACAAATACTTCGGATACGCTGGCGCATCTCACTTCCGGAACATATTACGTTACCGCAAACAATCCCAATTTTATCTGTGGAAGTATTACTGATACAATTACAATTCCAGCACAGACGCCCGTACTTGCTGAATTTGATGCAAACAGCGACACGAGTTATTTCGCAATTGGTCACTCCATTTCATTTAGTAATTATTCTGCCGGTGCGAATTCTTTTTTATGGAAATTTGGCGATGGAAATACAGATATTAATTTTGATTCGCAGCACACTTACAACGTCGCCGGAATTTACACTGTAACGTTAATTGCATCCAACGAAAACTGCGAAGATTCTATCCAAAAAATAATTACTATTTTGGATAATTCAACAGGAATAAAAAGTATCAATCCGCTTCAAAATTTAGTTAAATTAGTAACGACGCCAAATGGATATTACTTGAATTTTTCTTTCCAAAACCTTTCAGACGTTATAATTAGCGCGATCAATATGTTGGGACAAAAAATTATTTCTGACGAGGAAATAAAAGTGCAAAACAACAATGTAAAAATTAATTTTTCGCCAGCTGCAAAAGGGATTTATTATATCAACGTCCGAAAGGGCAACCAAAATATAGGTTTTAAGGTGGTTCAATAATTTGGTTCACTTGGGTGATATTTTCATAATTTTGGTATTATCTCCAAAGGAGATATTTTTAACCACATTTAATTGATACTGATTATGACAAAAAGTCCAACTTTAAACGACGACAACAACATTCTTACAGCTCTTCGAAACAAACAGGAAAAGTATTTCGAAATTCTTTATGTCCAGAATTATCCTATTGTTAGAAAATTTATATTGAACAACAGCGGCTCTGAAAACGATGCAATGGATATTTTTCAGGAAACGATGATTGTGTTGCTGAAAAATATTTCTGAAGAAAATTTCCAATTAACAGCTTCTTTAAGCACTTATACCTGTGCAATAAGTAGGAATCTTTGGCTCAAAGATTTGCGTAACACCAAGCATTTTAGAAATACACAATCGCTTGATTTTGTTAGCGAAACTGATTTTATTACTTCACAAGATGAAGAGCAAAAACCACTTGATAAATTGATGAAACAAATATCAGAACATTGTCAAAAATTAATTAATCGAATCTTTTTTCAGAATAAAAAAATCAGCGAAATAGAAAAAGAATTTAATTATTCAAACACTCATACTGCTCAAAATCAAAAATATAAGTGTTTGAAAAAGCTGAAAGAAGAGGCTTTCAAAAAATAATTTTTTGTTGATTGGGTGATTTTATTTCGTTTGTGGTATAAATAGGTGAACTAAAAAAATATAATTATGAAAACCATGAAAAAATTAATGTTGATGTTTGCTTGTACTTTATTTATGACTGCAACATCTTTTGCACAAAGCAAAACAAGCACTGAAAAAACAGCCACCAAAAAACATGCAGTTGTTTATGTATGCCCGAAATGCGGCACAACAAGCGACAAATCGGGAGAATGTATGAAATGCCATGTTAAAATGTTAAAAGAAGGCACTTATTACTGCCCAATGTGCGGTGCTACAAGTAACAAAGCTGGCGAATGCAAAAAATGCCATAAACCAATGGTAAAAGTTGCTGCTGGTATGAAGGACATGAGTATGTCTGACAAAAAGACAATGTAAAATTTTGTTTTGGTTTGTTAATTTCAAAAGCCCACAATTTGTGGGCTTTTTTAACAGAATTTTTTTTAAGATTTGCTTTTAAAATCCCAACTTGCTTTTCAGCATTCCAATTTTAGTTCATTTTTACCTCTAACTTCTTTATTAAAATCAGTATTTTTGATTTTTAAAATAATTCATTTATGAAATTAAAACAAAAATTCTTCTACATCTGCTTGTCTTTATTGATAAGCTTTTGCTGCACCGAAAAATCTTTTTCTCAAATATATAATCCTGTAAAATGGGAGTTTAGTGTAAAAAAAATCAGCGATACACAATCCGCACTTGTAACCAAAGCAACTATCGGAAAAGGCTGGCATTTGTATTCGCAATTTATGCAGGGAAAAGACGGACCAATTCCTACCACATTTTCTTACAGTCCTTCTGCCAATTATGTTTTAGCTGGAAAAACAGAAGAAAGTAAAGCCATTTCGAAATACGAACCGCTGTATGAAATGAACTTAAATTATTTTGAAGACAATGCAACATTCACACAAAAAATAAGTGTAAAATCCGAGAAAGACTTTACGCTTACCGGAAAATTAAATTTCATGGTTTGTAATGATTCCATGTGTTTGCCGCCAAAAGACGTAGATTTTTCTTTTAATATCAGCGCCAGCAAAACAAAAACAGCAATAATACCAACAGAAAAAATAAACCAAACAACTACAGTTGATAGCAATGCGTTAAAATCATCACAACTAACTTTACCTGCAAAAACGGATAGCAACAAACAAACAGTAGTTGTTTCTGCTCCAACAATAACGAACAGTATCGAAGATGCTTCAACAGCACAATCTACGGGACTTTCTGGCTGGATGATTTTCTTTCTCGGATTTTTGGGCGGCTTGGCTGCTTTGGTTACGCCTTGCGTTTTTCCAATGATTCCGCTCACCGTTAGTTTTTTTACAAAACAAAGTTCTGATCCAAAAAAAGGATTGCGAAAAGCTATTTTTTACGGACTTTCCATCATTTTTATTTACGTTTTACTTGGTGTAATTATTACGCTCGCTTTTGGCTCATCTGGCTTAAACGCCATATCTACCAACGAATGGATGAATCTTTTTTTCTTTATTATTTTCGTGATTTTCGGAATTTCTTTTCTCGGAGCTTTTGAAATTACTTTGCCAAGTTCTTGGGCAAACAAAGCCGATCAGGCTTCTGAAAAAGGAGGCATTATCGGTATCTTTTTCATGGCGTTTACACTTTCTTTAGTGTCGTTTTCTTGTACGGGTCCTATTATTGGTTCTCTGCTTGCCAACGCGGCTACAGGCGGACATTACATCAATTTAATTATTGGCATGTTTGGTTTTTCGCTTGCTTTGGCTTTGCCATTTACACTGTTTGCAGCCTTTCCGGGATGGATGAATTCTCTGCCAAAATCGGGCGGATGGCTTAACAATGTGAAAGTTGTTTTAGGTTTATTAGAGATTGCTTTTTCATTGAAATTCCTTTCAGCTGTTGATTTAGCAGGTTTGCATTGCGATTGGTTACACATTCATCTCAACGGTCCTTTGGGAATTATGGGCAGAGAAATTTTTATTTCCTTGTGGATTGTTATTTTTATTATTCTCGGATTTTATCTGCTTGGAAAAATTAAATTTTCTCACGACAGTGATGTTAAATACGTAAGTATTCCGAAATTATTTTTAGCGATTTTCTCGTTTGCATTTGCCGTTTATTTAGTTCCAGGCTTATGGGGCGCACCGTTAAAGCTTATCAGCGGATTTGTTCCGCCATACAGCGAAGGTTGGCAACAAAATGTTTCTTCAAACGTCACAAATTCCAATGTAGTAAATAGTATTCCGCCAAACAATGACGGAATTGAATGCCCGAATAATATTTCTTGTTTTCACGATTACGACAAAGCGCTTGCTTACGCGAAACAAATGAACAAACCTTTATTGATTGATTTCACAGGAATTAATTGTGTGAATTGTCGTAAAATGGAAAAAAATGTATGGAGCGATCCTGAAGTTTTAAAACGTCTCAACCAAGATTTTGTGGTAGCAATGTTGTATGTGGATGAGAAAAATGAATTACCGCAAAATGCGCAATACATCTCCAAAACAACCGGGCAAAATATAGAAACCATCGGCGATAAATGGAGCGATTTGGAAACTTCTAAATACAATACAAATGCAGAACCTTGGGATGTTTTAGTGGATGCAAATGGAAATACGCTTAATACGCCGAGAGGTTACAATCCCGATATCCAAATTTACATTCAGTTTTTAGATCAAGGAAAAGCGGAATTTTTAAAGCGTTCAAAAAAATAATTTTTCGAGCCGTTGAAAAATTATTTTTTTGGGAGATGAATTATCAAATATCCAAACGATAGCCGATTCCTCGTACCGTTTCAAATAGATTGCTGCTACAATGTACAGCCAGTTTTTTTCGAAGATTTTTGATGTGTACATCAATGTAATTCGAATCGTAATCGTCTTCTAAAACATTTCCCCAAATGTGTTCCGTTAGTTGGAGTCGAGTAACTACGCGGTTTTTATGTAAAAGCAGATAATGTAAAATATCAAATTCTTTTTTTGTCAGATTAATAGCTGTGTTTTTATGATGCACCGAACGGTTTTGAATATCAATTGTAAATTCTTGAACCTCGATAGTGTTTTTCTTTAATCCATGTTTTCGTCGCGTAATAGCTTGCATTCGCGCATGTAATTCGAGCAATGAAAACGGTTTTGCTAAGTAATCATCCGCGCCTAAATCCAGTCCTGTAATTTTATCGTTTGTGCCAGTGCGAGCCGTAAGAATAATAATAATTGCTTCCTGATTGGATTCTTTCGTTTCTCGTAATAAATTCAAGCCTTCGTAGTCGGGCAAACCCAAATCGAGCAAGATAAAATCATACGGTGTAACGAAAATTTTTTCGGAAGCATCTTTTCCTGTGTGCGCTACCTCGCAGAGAAATCCTTCCTTTTTCAAGAAAATACTCATTTCTTTTGCTAAACTTTTTTCGTCTTCAACAATTAATACATTCATAAATTTCGATTTAGAAAATTATTTTTTCAGCAAAACAATTCAACAAACTTAATCAAAAAAATAAGTAATACTTTCCGTAATTATTTGGCAAGCTTTTTTAATTTCTTCTTTTGTAATAATCAGCGGAGGCGCAATGCGCATTGCATTCGAACAAAATAAAAACCAATCGGTAATTACGCCCTTTTCAATACAGCGATCAATTATTTTTTTATTGATTTCGAAATTTTCAAATTCGATGGCTAACAACAATCCCTTGCCTCGAATGCTTTTAATAACAGGGTGTTTTAAGTATTGTCTAAATAGTTTTTCTTTTTCAAGTACTTGAAAATTATTTTCTGAAGACGTTAAAATTTCCAGATTTGCGAGTGCTGCGGCGCAAGAAACAGGATGTCCGCCAAAAGTAGTAATGTGTCCTAAAACAGGATTATTAGAAAGCATCGACATTATTTTCTTAGACGAAACAAAGGCTCCAACTGGCATTCCGCCGCCCATGGCTTTTCCTAAAGTGAGAATATCCGGAATAATTTTATAGTCTTCAAACGCAAAAAGTGTTCCTGTTCGTCCGAAACCAGTTTGTATTTCATCAAAAATTAAAAGTGTTCCCATCTCGGTACATCGCTCACGAAGTGCTTTCAAAAACTTTTTTTCAGAAGCAATAACGCCCGCTTCGCCTTGTATTGGTTCAATAATAACGCAAGCCGTTTTTTTAGAAATATTTTTTAATTGAGATAAATTATTGATTTCTATAAAACGAATATCTGGCAACAAAGGACGATACGCTGTTTTCATTTCTTCGTTTCCCATCACGCTCATAGCGCCATGCGAACTTCCGTGATATGCATTTTTAAAGGAAATGATTTCAGTTCGTCCGGTAAATCGTTTGGCTAATTTTAGTGCACCTTCCACCGCTTCGCTACCCGAATTGACGAAGTAAGAACAATTTAAATTATTGGGTAATAATTCGGAAAGTTTTTTGGCTAATTTTATTTGTGGCGACTGAATATATTCGCCATACACCATTAAGTGCATGTAATCTTCGAGTTGTTTTTTTATAGCGCTTATTACTTTTGGATGTGAATGTCCGACGTTACTTACGCTGATGCCAGAAATTAAATCCATGTATTTTTTTTTCTGCGTACCGTACAAATAAATTCCTTTTGCTTTTTTTATTTCCAGTGCAAGTGGCGCATCGCTGGTGGGTGCTAAATGTTGCAAAAAGAGTTGGCGATTTGTCATCATAAAAACAAAAATAGAAAATTAATTTTCGAGTAGCTGAAAATTACTTCAGCTTCACTGAATTTATTTTTTTTACGGCAATCAGCTGATCATAGGTGCTACCCAGCGGACGATTGTAAACATAAATGGTATAGTCATTCTCCGTTTCGTAGTGCATTCCTTCAATCAAAGTGGCATCCGCAGCAGTACTTCCATCCTTCAAAAAAACATATTCGTAATTGTAATAACCTTGTTTTAGATACATGGAAAGTGTGTATCCATGAGCTTTATAATCATAATTCATTTTACAATCGTCGGTACATTGCCACGCGGATAAAGCGCCAAAAACATATAAATTCCCATCCGTTATAGGAGCATCGTAAGGGAGAAAAAAATGGACATTTACATATTCACTTTCTAATTCGCTGTTGGTGCCATCGTGTGTTTTTATGAGGTAATTTCCGTTGATATCGGCATCGGAAAAATAGCGTTTGAAATTACGGGTTTCATCGTCTGTAAGAAAAACTTGATTGTGTTTATTCGAATCTAAATTAATGACGGAAATGCGATCTGTTTTATAGCGCAAACTTTGCAAATCGAAATGCCGAAACTCGTTATCTCCTGTAAACTCATTGTCTTGATCATAATTGTAATCTAAAAAATTTTCTTTTATGTACAAAGGTTTTAGCGTGCTGATGGCATTATCCCAGCGTCCATTTTGAGTAATTACTACGGTCAAACTTCCGTAAGGATCTGCAATATTATAACCGGTATAATCAATGGAAAATTTAACAGCTTGTTTGTAATACATATCGTTCGCATCTACGGGTTTTGTTACTTGCGCGTTCACCGTTACTTTTTGTTCAAACACCATAAAACGTTTTGTGAAAACGAGACTGTCTGGATCATTATCGGTATAAACTTCTAATAAATAATTTCCAGATTTAGTAATTTGCATATTCTCATTTGGGAAAATTAAATTGTAATGCGTATAATGTTGCAACGTATTGTAAGAGTAGGCGTAATCAATAATTTGATCTTGTGTAAAACCATTCAAATAATCCATCGGATGCAAATCAGAAGGTTGCCAATTCGCATCGCAATGCACTAAGGTGTAACTGTATGATTTCATGTCGCCATCCAAATCATCAAAACTTAATTTTAACCGTTGCTCAGAGTTCAATTGAATTAGGGGAGGGGAGAGCTCCCAACTTTTTTCGTATAGCTCAACGGTACGGATATTTGATTTGTAAATATGATCCGAATATCTGAGATAATTGGCGTTGAAGTATTGGTTTCCGGAATCTTTTTCAGAAATAAAATTATTTTTTTCCAAAGCGGAGATGTTGTTTGTATGCCGAAAAATTATTTTTTCAAACCCTTTGGAAGACAAATGAAAAAGCAGTAAAAAAAAGAAAATAAAATTTATTTTTTTCATTATAAAAGGGATTATTAATTTGAAAATCCAATTCATCGTTTAAATGGAAGGGTAAAAGTACTGAAAAATTATTTTTTCAAACTCCTTTTTATGTTTCATCTACGCAGCGCGGATGCTTAGCGTGTCAGCTTCCCTGAAATGAATGTTTTAATTCTTTTGAAGACGCACCGTTAATACTCAAAACATTAAATTTTATTTTTGTAAATTATTAACTCCGCCTGAGCTTTTTCACAAACTGCTTTAACATTATCAAAATGTTTTTTAATTAAATCCAGAGTAATTCCATTTTCTTGGTGTTCCATTAAATCCAAATCGGAACCAATTTTATCAGTAAGCCCGATAAAACTGATGGACGTTTTCATTTTATGTGCAATAGCTTTTACCGTTTCTAAATCTGATTTAGCGATGGCTTTTTCAATAACTTGTAAGTCAATAGGATTTTGTTCTAAAAAGATATGAATCATTTCCAGTATAAAAGATTTTTTTCCTTTTGTAAGTTCAAGCAAGTAGCTTAAATCCACAAGTTCCGCAGGCTTTCTTTTATTTATTTTCGGTATTGCTTCGTTGTTATTTGTAGCAGAACTTGGTATTGTATGATAAATGTTTTTAATAATAATAGTATGAAGTTCTTCTTCTTTAAATGGTTTGGTTATAAAATCATTCATGCCACTACTAATGCACTTTTCCTTTTCATCAGGTAAAACATGTGCAGTCATTGCAATGATAGGAATTGTAGAATTAAGTTCATTCCGTATTTTGCGAACTGCCATATATCCATCAAGTACTGGCATTTGTAAATCCATAAGAACAATATCATAATTATTATTCTTCTTCAACATATCATAAGCTACTTGACCATTCTCTGCTAAATCAACTTTAAAACCCAAATCAGTCAGAACAGTTAAGGCAAGAGTTTGATTCATCTGGTTATCTTCAGCCAATAAAACCCTAACATGAGCATCTTCCGTTTTTAATTTAGGAGATAAAGATAATGGCGGTGTATTAACGACATCTTTACATTTTTTATACGTAATGGTAAAGCTAAACGATGAACCTTTTCCATGCGTGCTTTTGACATTTAATGTTCCATACTGAAGCGTTACGAGACTTTTTACGATTGCAAGTCCAAGACCAGTACCACCATATTCTCGGGTTGTCGTAACATTACCCTGATTAAAGCGATCAAATATTTCTTCTAATTTATCTTCTGAAATACCGATGCCAGTATCTTGGATCGTAAACTCAAGAAGCATATTGTCTTCAGTTGAATTTAAAAGTTTTGAGCTAATGTTGATCTCTCCATTTCGTGTAAACTTTAGTGCATTACCGAGCAGATTAACAATTATCTGGGTAAGTCTTGTTGGATCTCCCAAAATTGTTTGTGGAATTTTTTCATCAACAGATAATGTCATTGTAAGTTTTTTGGCTTTAGCTTTTTCCAAGAACATTGTATATACAGAATTCATAAGTTCAGGTACACTAAAAGGAATATTTTCTATTCGAAACATTCCAGCTTCTATTTTTGAAAAATCCAAAATATCATTAATGAGATTTAAAAGATTTTCACCTGCACTTTTGATTGTTTTTACATATTCATTTTGTTTTTCATTCATCGGTGTTTTTTGAAGTAAGCTAGTAAAACCGATAATTGCATTCATTGGGGTGCGTATTTCATGGCTCATATTAGCCATAAATTGTTCTTTTATAATTACTTTTTTATCTGCTTTTTGTTTAGCCTGCATTAATTGTTCTTCCAAAATATTCCGGTGATCAACATCTTTATAAATAAATGACAAGAAAAGAAGTGCGATGGACATTTCTCCAATTGTACTTATAATAATAAATAGCCTCATTTTTATCACATAATTTTTTCCATCGCTAACCGTATTATTCATAATCACTTTAGTGGATGCGTTCAGCTTGTTAATCTCTTCGTTTATATCTTCCATTAAACGCGTTCCTTGCCCGTACTCCACCTCATTTGTTGCTACTTTTATACCCTTTTCATTATAAATCCTAACAACATTATTTACATTATCAATTTTATCGTTTACAAGTTTATTTAACACGGTTACATTTTCGATATTTTCTTTTTGTAAAACATTTTCTGGCAGAAATTGCAATTCAGATTTTATATTGTCCTCATTTAATTCTAAATTATTCAAATAACCCTCATCTCCAGTTATAATATACCCTCTGCTACTGCTTTCAATATTTAGTACTTCGGCTTGTAGTTCTCGTAGTGATTTTAAAAATTCAGCCCCTTGAAATAAAACTTTGTCATTTTCAGATCCTTTGCTAATGTAACTCATAGAGATGAAACCGTAAACAATATTTATTGCGAGTAACAGGAATAAGCTAAAAGTTGTTGTCGTTTTTGTTTTGAATATATGTTTCATAATGTGTTTTACTGGAGTAAAATTATAAGGCTGTTATAAGTGGCACGATTATTTTACTTATTGTCCATTTCATCCCGTATTTTATCAATGGTTTCAACTAATTTATCAAGAGCAGAGTTGCTTTTCTTTATATAAGTATAGGCACCTAATTGTATTAAATCTACCGCTACATCAATATCCTTTTGTACAGACATAATTATTACATAACAGTTCGGCAGTGCTTGCTTTATCTTGATTAATGCTTCCTGCCCATTCATCCCTTTCAGCATATAATCAAGTATAATAATATCGGGGTTAAGATAAATATTTTCAAGGCACTTTTCAGCAGAATCAAAATCTGTTATTTGATAATTAAATCTATCTTTTAAAGTCAAATCCAAAGCTAATGTGTACATAGCGTTATCTTCCACAGTAAATATATGTAATTTAGGTGATGGTTTCATGATAGTTAAATTTTTGTTTTGTTTACTAAATCTATTAATTCATCAATAATAAAGGGCTTTTCAAAAAAAGCAATGTAATCGAGATCCATTTTTGTTAGTAGCTGTGGAGCATTATTAAGTGTTGACATAACGATAACAGGAATTCCTTTGTTAAAATAGCCTTTCAGTAAACTTAAAAATGTTAGCCCAGACAATACCGGCATCATCATATCACAAATAATCAGTTCGATTTTTTGATCGCTTATTACGTCGCAAGCAATGTTCCCATCTGCAGCGGGAAATACGTGATGACCCGCTTCGGTCAACCTTAATGACAATGCTTTTAAAAGCATTCTGTCATCTTCTACGATTAATACTTTCATAGTGTTTTAGATTATTTTGTTTAATACGTAAAGCGTGAATAATAATAAGAATAATAAAAGGAAAATAAATTCTCTCTTTCTCTTTTCTTTTCTTTTAACAACATCAGACACTATGGAAGAAACTTTAGTAAATTCTGTTTTGTCTTTAACAATGTATTCTGTAGCTCCACTTTTAATTGCATTAAGAGCCATTTCAATGTTGTTTTGTGATGAAAGCATAATAACCTTTGCCTTTGAAAACCGATACATTATTTTTTTTAAAATGCTGAGCCCATTTCTCGCTTGCTGTAATTTCCCATTGAGGTAAAAGTCAAGAAAAATAAGATCCGGATTCTTTTTTAAATTTTGAAGCATTTTCTCGCCTGTCGAATAAATAGTAATGTCCGCACTTGTTGAACAATTATTCTTAATGTAAAACTTCAGTACAGAAGCATAACTGAGGTCGTCATCTACAATAAATATTTTTAGCGTTTCCATGATTTCAAATTTTAATTATACAAAGTACCCAAGTTTAATTGCACAATGTGAACTCTTACATCTTTAAAACAAACCCTTCCACTTCCAGCCCTTTGTAAGAGTATCTCTCTCTTTAACTACCTTCTCCATATTACTTTTAAGGGCACTCATCAATTCTCTTTTAGTTTTCATAATTAATGTCTTCTTTAATAAAAAAGACGATTACCAAAAGTAAGAAGTTAAATAGCCGCATTAGTAAAAATGGGATGAACGGGAAGTAAATCGTGTTAAAATAGGGTAGAAGTAGGCTAAGATAATAGATCAATAGATTTAATTCTACCAGACTTTTAGAGGAGATTCAGTTTTTTAAGAAGTTCCGATCGGTAAATATCGCCAATTGGAATAAGATTTTTATTGATAGATGCGGTATTGGCTTCAATAGAATCCACTTTGTCGACAGCAATAATGAATGAACGGTGGATACGCATAAATTTTTCGGAAGGAAACTTTTCTTCGGCAGTTCCTATACTATGGCGTATCGTGTGCTTTTTCGCCTTGGTATGAATTGTAATATAATCACCAAGAGCTTGAATGTATAAAATATCTGTCATGTTGATTTTAGTAAGAATCCCTTTGTCGCGTATAAAAATGAAATCATTATTGGGCACTTCTATTGTTTTGTGTGCGCCTTCATATAATTCCTGTGCTCTGTTCAAGGCTTTTACAAATCGTTCTTCTTTAACAGGTGTAACTAAATAATCTACCACATTATATTCAAAGGCATCAACTGCATAATCTGTTTTGGCTGTTATTAAAATAACAAGAGGTCGTTTTTCAATACTTTTTAAAAAATCTAATCCGCTCATTTTGGGCATTTCAACATCTAACAAAATAAGATCAACACTTTTCCGCTTCATCACATTTATCGCCTCTATCGGATTTCCACATTCTGCAATCAGTTTAAAATAATCAAATTGGTCAATCATTTGTCGAATTACTGCACGAGCCATTTTATTATCGTCCACTATAATGTAATTCATACTTAAGTTGTAATTGATAAAAATGTTTATGGTGTTATTTTCAACCTTACTCTTTTTATGTAACGAGAAAATTTAAAATAAGTTTTTTTTAGCGTGAATATAATATTAGTTCAAAAAAATAATTTTTCGAAGTAATAAAAAAGCCTTCATAATGAAACGCTTTAATTATTTTGTGATGACAAAGATACAATTATCGAGTTCGTTATTAGACAAATTAAAATCCATTTACTTTCAAATACAAAGCGATGCACTTTATCTGAAAAGATATACAATACAATGTTACTAAGGATTGTCGACTGTTACATCCTCTGCTAATTCTGCATCGTCTGGAGTTGTTTGCAAATCTTTATTTAATTCATACAAGGCATTGCTTGTTGCTTTTTCTCCGCCTGCAATTTTTATTTTATCTAATAAACTGATGGCAAGATTTTCTTCTTCTGTTTGTTCTTTTACAAACCACTGCATGAAATTCCATGTAGCCCAATCTTCTTCCTTGAGTGACATCTTTACAAGTTTATAAATGGCTTTTGTGTTGCCACATTCTTGCTCAAATACTTTTTCAAAACAATTGTTTACACTTATCGGATCGGCAGTCGGGGCTGGGATAGTAGTTATTTTTACCTTTGCTCCTCTTTTTAAAATATATTCTAATATTTTCATCATGTGGTTGCGCTCTTCTGCTGCATGACGGAAAAGAAAATTTGCAATACCTTGATATCCTTGATTATCTGCCCATGCAGCATAAGATAAATAGATTTGTGAAGCATGTGCTTCTTTGGTCATTTGTTCGTTCAATGCTATTGTTAGCTTTTCTGAAATTCGGTTGATTTTCATAATTGTTTTTTAATTAAACTCGGTTATTTAGAACTATTACATTTTTTTACATTCCTTTTGACATTCAGTTGCCTGTTCCAAATGCTTTTTTAATATAGGAAGTGTTGTTATTGCCATTTGTCTGATAGCAGGATCGGACGCATCGGTAGATTCCTTTTCAAAGAGAGCAATAGCTATTTTATGTCCACTTACCATCATATCGCAATAGTGCGTATCAAACTCATTTCCTGACAGTTTACTTAATTTTGTAGAATCATTTTGTGCATTACTATCTAATGATGTTGGTAGCGTTATTGATTTTTTCAATGCAAGAGTTGTTAATTCATTCAAGGATTTCGTGTGGTCATTTTCCATCATTTCTCCCAATTCTTTAAGATCCATGGTTGTTCCCATTTGCTGAGCTAATTTTCCTAATTGTATTTCTTCCAAGTTGATTTCAGCAAATTTGACAAGGAATTGCGCATCTTTCCCGATATTAAGAGTGTCGGATACCATTCCAATCGAAGCTCCTGCCGATTTTGGTATATTATTGCATGATGCCATGCTAAATACAATGACAGCGAATGCGGCTGCTTGAAATCCAGTTCTTTTAATAATTGCGATTTTTTTCATTGAAGATTAAGGTTCGGTATATTTTATTTAGTGCGAATGAATTTTGACAGCGCAAAGTTGTGGCTATAAATTTCGGGAAGTATTATATTTTTTTTGAAAAATGTTATATAATTCACACATCATATATAGTATAATAGGTTAACTTAGTGTTCATGCCTGTCAGGTCATTTTATAATGAAAAAACACCATGCTTTTGACATGGTGTTTTTGAAAAAGTACAAACAGACTTGCTTAGTTTTTTGAAGCGTGGTACTTTGCGTCTTCTTTCTGGCAGTCGTTAGCAAGACTTGTATGTCCATGTGCTTCAACCGTACTTTGAGCCGCTTTTTCATGATTACCTGCTTCGTGATGTTTTGCAGCATCTAAGTGAGATTTCGCCGCAGCTTCCAAATGAGTTGCTGCTTTTTTGTGATTTTCAATTCCCTTTTTATTTTCAGCAGGAGTTACTGTTGTTTTTTCTGGTTTTGTTTGATTAGTGCTCATTGTTTTTTTAGTTTAAATGATTAATAAATAATTTATGCAACAAAAGTGAGTGTAAGTCGAGTATAATAAGTTACATCTCAATTGAAACGTTTTGTATATATCACAGTTTGTTTAAATACTCTAAAATTGATTTCTCGTAGGCAGGTGATTGATCCCATAAATTATTGGATGTTTTTTTTAATACATCTATAGATAATCCATAAACATCTCTAAAACGCTGTTTAAGTTCGCCTACACTCATCTCCTGAGAAATGGTAATAAATCCATCGTTGTGCATAGTTCTGCATTCTTCAAGTGTTTTGCTACTCTGTTTTTCTAATTTTTCGGATGGAGAACCTCCTGATTTATTCGACTTCTCATAGAACTCTATTTTTAAATTCGGAAAAAAATGATTGAATTCTTCCTGTACGGCAAAAACTTTTCGGCGGTTGTTAATCTCAATTTTCATATTGATTTTTTTAATTATTAAATTTATGGTTAGAGAAAATATAAACTATTTTAATTCTTAGTTATGATAAAAGCCGGACAACAAATAGGCATACCCGCACTCAAGCAGTTTAAGCTATTCGCTGTCTGCTCTTAATTATGGTTTGGTCCTCTTATTAAGTAAAGGATTACCAAGACTCTTTAAATAGTTCTTCATGTGTTACCGTCTATGCAATACGTGTTATAGGAATTGCTAATAAAAAAAGACAGGCTACTTTGATCAGACAATTCCATGAAATATATTTTTAATTTTTATCATTAAAATAACTTCACAAAAGTGGTAGATCTAAATCTTAAAGAGTTATACAAATAGAAAAATATGTTACACAAATCACTTGTCAAGAATTAAATTTTAGTTTGCTTCTAAAAAAATGTTGCAATACAGAAGAAGATTTTAAACGACGTGTAAAAATGGCTAAGTAATTAGTTAACTGTTTAACTAATTAAAGCATCGTGTTTCTCGTAGGATACTTTTTCTTTTTTAATACATGTAACTTATATAACTTATTTCTGAATTTGTATAAGAGCTTAGGGAAGAAAGAGGCGGATCTTCGTACTATAACAATTACGTTATAAATTAAAACAAAACAAAATGGGAACTACAAAAACATCAGGCGAAGAGAAACAGTCAAATAGTTCATCCGCTGAAAAACAACAAAAAATTGAAAATCACAAAAAGGCGGCAAAGTGTCATGAAGAAGCTGCTAAGCATCATCACGAAGCTATTAGGTACCATGAAGCAGGAGAACATGATAAAGCGAACGAGAGTACTCTGAAAGCGCATGCTTATCATAGCATCGCAGGCGAAGTTGAAAGAGAAGGCTTAATACATAATGTTGTACGTATTTAAAAGAATTGGACTTTTTAGATAAGCCAATCCCGTAAGATTAGCCGATCTTTAAATAAAAAATCTACCCAGTAAGGTTGGTGGAAGTCCCGTAAGGTTTCCAACAAACGAAGAAAACCCAGTTCATGAGGCTGGGTTTTCTCGGTTGTAATTAAGGAATGATTACGATGAATAATTAAAATAAAAGTGAAAACTAAATTCGTTTAATAACAAATGATTATTGCTTTATATGCTGGTATGGGATTTTAATTTCACGCATAATCAGATAAATTGATATACTGATAATAGAGGCAAAGAAACACCATACGGATACGGTATAATGCTTATAAAACAGAACGGTAATAACACAGGAAATTAAGATTGCCAAACCAACAATCCACATTCTTTTAATACTTGTAAAGAATGGAGAAATAATTGTAGCTGCTATGTAAAATGCCGATTCGGTGTATTTAATTGCTGCTGACATGTGATAGTCAAGCTGGTAATAAATGTGATGTCCTATTATTTGTGAGTGAACCGGATAAGTGAATAAGCAATACGTTTGGAATATAGCTTCAGTTAGTCCAATCACGACAAATAATCTTTGTATTTTTCTTCGTCTCCCTTTATTTTCAACCATTATCATAGCAATCGGTATCCATAGGGGCCAAACTATTTGCGAAAAAAGAAGGAAGATATAGGTTCCATACAAATTCATTGTGGCATTAAACGGACTGGCGAAAGATAACCACACCAAGCCTTCCGTAAACTGTTGCAAAGAAAAAAATATGGGAATACATGCAAACACAATTTGTGATTTATGTTGTATTTGCTTTACTGTAGCAATACTAATTACTGCAAGCACAGCACTTGCGCCGAAACTTCCGCTGGCAGAAAAACACATATTAGGTATTGTTATTGTAAATGTGAACGTAAGAACCAAGCCATTTTTTCATGATCTTCCATAAGACCAGTTATAAAATCGCTCGTGCCTACATCTTTTAAGTCATTTGCAAAATGGTGAATGTTCTCACGAAGTTTAATGATAATCGCTTCATGGTCGGAGAGCAATTCTTTTATGAATCCTTGTCCATCATTTTTTTCTCGTATCATTTCTGTTAATTGTGTAAGTTCCAAAAATGATTTCAATGTTGCGGGTGTGTAATGTCCTATTGAACGAATACGTTCTGCAACACTGTCAATAAATTCATCTAATTGTCCAAACTGGATTTCGAAAAATTTATGTTTGTCATAAAAATCAGCTCCAGTTACATTCCAATGAGCATTTCTTGTTTTTGTGTATAAAACATATTCATCTGCAAGTATTTTCATCAGCTCATTTGCTACTACTTGCGTGTTTTTAATGGTTATTCCTATTTCTGTTTTCATGGCTTTTTTATTTCTTAAGTATAGATTTATGTTCGATATATTGTTCTTTTGTAATTTCTCCCGAAGCAAAACGCTTTTTCAAAATATCAAGTGGGGTGTCCTTTTTTGTTCTTTGTCCTGGAATATTATAAGGTGTTGCGAAAATCCAAAAGATTAGAATCACCCAAACTAACCACCATATTAAGTGCATTCCCCAAAAGCTGAAATCGTTGTAATTCATAATTTCATTTTTTTTAAGTGTAAATTATATTTGTTGTGTTCTTAATTTGTCTATCACTTTTTTTAATAATTTTTATTTGATAGTGATAACGGGTTCTGAAATAATTTTTGTTTTAATTGAATTTGCTATTGCACATGCCTTTTCACTCATTTCAAGCATCCGCTTAGCTTTTGTTTCATTTTGAGTAGAGGGTATTACTAATGTGGGTTTAAGAACAATTTCTGTTACAATAAACTTTCCATCTACTTTTTCAATTTTACCAATTGCATTGCAATCAAAACTAATGAACTGAAATTTGGAGTTACCTGCAACCAATAGAAATGTTGACATTAAGCAGGAATTTACTGCTGCAACAAATAGATGTTCAGGAGTCCACTTTTCCTTTATTCCGTTGGGAAATTCAGGAGGAGTGCTAACTTCTATTTTATTCGGTATAACAGGAGAACTCAATGTTCCCTTTGTTAGGGAATCCCATTTTAAATTCACCTCATAGAAATGTGTATCAGTCATAAGTATAGATTAAAAAGGATTGAAGAAGTACTCTCTTCAATTTTTTGGTTAGTCAATTAAAGCATAATCGTAATCAACTACTAATTCGTTTTTTACATGCCAAATTCCTGAAGTTTTCCAAGCAATGCGTTCAGCTTCTTCCTTTTGATACCAAGAAGTTACAGATCCATAAAGAGTTACCGTTGTTCCAGAAACTTTTACTTGGATGTCGTTATCATCAACCGACCAACTTCTTGCGATTGCATCTTCAATTTCTTCCTGATCAATAACATCATGAGATTCTGATTTGATTTTAATGTTATTGGTTACACCTTTAACACCAGAAAGATAATTGACAGCATTTTTAGCTGCTTCTCTTTGGTAGTTCCAAGGCAGTTCTCCTTCTAATGTTACCCAACCGTCTTCTACTATTACAGTTAGCTTGTCATTAGGTAAAGTCCAGTTTGATTTCAAAGCACTTAAAACTTCTTTCGCAATTTCATTATTGGTTCTTGTCCACGCGCTTGGAAATTTCACTTCGATTTTTTCAACCAACGCTTTAACGCCAATTACTTTTTTAGCTGCATTTTCAGCTTCCATTTTTTTTACATAGCTGTCAACAACTCGTGTAAGAGATACAACACCATCTTTAGCAGTAACTCCGATTTCTGCTGCATTCAATAACGGTTCCCATTTAATGGCGTTTTGAACATCAGTTTGCAATTCTGAATTATTTTTCATCTTAATTTATTTAATGCTGTTACTGAATTGTAGCAACGGCACAAAAATGCTAACATTCTTATGGTGGACTATTACATAACAATGTAAAGAAGTTGCAACATTCACATGTTTTGGTTAAGGAGCCATTGATATTGTATATTCCGCATCCTTTATTGTCACAGGCCCGTTTAGCATTGGTAATAAACAATTGCGGAGTTTAGCGAGTTATTGGTTTTCTTGACTTTTATTAAGATTTGTTTTTTTTAGCATTATTTTGAAACGAATGTGTTATATTGATGTTAAATAAGTGTTAAGGTTTTTACAAGTCATAGTTTGCTACCATTATTTTACAGACCTTTATCATTAATCTTCAAAATAAATTGTAAGATGGATAAAAAGGAACTTAGAAAAGAGCTTGAATTTTTATTGATACACTCTATAGAAAATACATTAAATAAGCGCGATTGTTTAGTTACAAGAAAAATTAGAGAAACTACTTTTGAAGCAGCTAAAATAGTTGCCAAAAAGTTTTATAAATCAATAAAAGCGGGAACATTTGCGAAAAAGAAACCGCTTACCCGAAATACAACAAAGAAAATGGTAAAACCTTCTTCTGCGAAAGCGAAAAAATAAATTTTAATTGAATGCTGATAGCGTTATCTGTGAAGTATGAAAAAGCAAGGTGTTTTATTAATCAATCGTGAATTAAGTTGGTTGTCTTTTAACGAGCGCGTCTTACAAGAAGCTCAAGATACGAGTGTTCCGCTAATTGAGCGACTAAAATTTTTAGGAATTTACTCTAATAATTTAGATGAATTTTTTCGTGTGCGCGTTGCCACGTTAAAACGCTTGCTCAAATTTCAAAAAAAAGCAAAAGAATTGATGGGACAAAATCCACAACTTTTGTTGGATAAAATTCAGAAAGTAGTTATTGGTCAGCAGCGTAAATTCGAAAATACCTATCAACGTATTTTAAAGGAATTGAACCAACACCATGTTTTCATTATCGATGAAAAACAATTAAACATGGAACAATCCGGTTTCGTGAAAAAATATTTCTCAGATAAAGTAATGCCAACACTTTTTCCGGTAATGCTCAATAACACATCTAATTTTTCTTATTTGTTTAAGGATAAATCCAGTTATCTAATTATAAAATTGGGCAAAAACGATAAAGCGAAAAAAAATAAATACGCCTTGTTGGAAATTCCTACCGATACGTTATCGCGCTTTTTTGTGTTACCGAAAGAGGACGACAAAATTTTTATTATTTTATTGGATGATGTAATTCGATTTTGTTTGAAAGACGTTTTCCCAAATTTTGAATATGATTTTATAGAAGCATACAACATAAAGCTAACCAGAGATGCCGAGATTGATATTGATAACGATTTGTCAAAAACTTTTATTGAAAAAATTTCTAAAGGATTAAAAGATCGAAAAAAAGGACAACCCGTTCGGCTGGTTTATGACAGCCAAATTCCGCCTGACATGCTCGATTTCATTATGAAAAAAATGATACTCGGAAAGGAGGACAATCCGATTCAGGGAGGACGTTATCACAATTTTAAAGATTTTATTTTCTTCCCAACTATTGGTATTCCGGGATTGAATTATAAAAAAATTCGCCCGCTTAAACATCCTGATTTAAAAAATCAAACCAATATATTTAGGGTGGTAAAACAAAAAGATGTGTTGCTCACTTATCCTTACCAATCGTACGAACACATTATTGATTTTTTAAGAGAAGCTTCCATTGATCCAAAAGTGCAACACATAAAAATTACATTATATCGAGTTGCGAAAAATTCGACCATTGTACAAGCACTTATCAATGCGATTAAAAATGGAAAACAAGTTACTGCTGTAATTGAACTTCAAGCACGATTTGACGAAGAAGCAAATATTTATTGGTCGAATAAAATGCGCGATGAAGGAGTAAATGTAATTTATGGCGTTCCTGGGTTAAAAGTACATTCCAAAATGTTTTTAATTACACGAAAAGAAAATGGAAAACTCATTCAGTACGCACATATTGGAACTGGAAATTTTAATGGCGCAACGGCTCGTATATATACCGATCACAGTTTACTTACATCCGACAAGCGCATTACCGAAGAAGTAGCTAAAGTGTTTGACTTTTATTCTGATAATTTAAAAATCGGAAAATTCAAACATTTATTGGTTTCTCCGTTTTTTATGCGAAAACAATTAACCGAACTTATCAACACCGAAATTCGAAATGCAAAGAAAAAAAAGCCAGCTTATATCATTTTGAAATTAAATAATTTAGTAGATGGAGATATGATTAAAAAACTCTACAAAGCAAGCGCACAAGGTGTAAAAATAAAACTAATAGTGCGCGGAATTTGTTCGTTGGTAGCCGGTGATAAAAAAATGAGTAGCAATATTGAGGCAATAAGTGTGGTAGATAAGTTTTTAGAACATAGCCGCGTGTTCATATTTTGTAACAACGGGAATGAAAAATATTTTACATCTTCGGCTGATTGGATGATGCGAAATTTGGATTATCGTTCGGAAGTGGCGGTTCCTATTTATGACAAAAAAATACAACAACAAATACGAAAAATGATAGATGCGTTTTGGGAAGACAATACAAAAGCACGTGTATTAGGAAGCAAACAAAATAATGAATACAGGCAAACCAAAAGTAAAATACCCGTACGTGCACAAGAAATAATTTATGATTTATTAAAACCTAAAAAAAACATAAACGCCATTGAAATTTGCAGCAATTGATATAGGTTCTAACGCAGTAAGATTATTGTTTTGCAATGTTTATGACGATAACGGAAAAATATCGTACAAAAAAGCAGAGTTAATTCGAGTGCCTATTCGCTTAGGCGAAGATGCCTTTTTACACGGAAAAATAACTCCTGAAAAAATTGACAAATTAATTACCGCGATGAAAGCCTTTAAATATTTAATGGATGTTTACGAAGCTTTTGGTTACAGAGCTTGTGCTACATCTGCTATGCGTGAAGCTACGAATCGCGATGAAATCATTTTACGAATTAAAAATGAAACAGGAATAAACATTGAAATTATTGACGGCAAAACAGAAGCCGACATTATTTATTCCAATCACATCGAAGAGCATTTAGATAAAAATAACAATTATTTATATGTTGATATTGGTGGCGGAAGTACTGAAATTACTTTGTTCTCAAAAAATAAAGCTGTTGTTTCGCAATCGTTTAATGTAGGCACAATCCGGATGCTTCACAATCAAATTGAGAAAGAATATTGGAGTGAATTTAAAAACTGGATTCAGGAAAATACAAAAGGGTATAAGCCACTTATCGCAATAGGTTCTGGCGGGAATATTAATAAACTTTTTAAAATGTCAGGACGGAAAACGAATAAACCGGTTTCAACTGTCAAAATAAAAAATTTGTACGAAGAACTCGAATCGCACACATACGAAGAACGTATGCACATTTTCGGATTAAATCCAGATAGAGCAGACGTAATTATTCCAGCTTCAAAAATATTATTGACCGTTCTTAAAAAAGCAGCTATTGAAAAAATTATTATTCCACAAATAGGTTTATCTGACGGGATTGTTCATCAATTATACGAAAAATATAAAAAAGAAAAATTGGAATTAAAAGTGTAAAACGCTATGTTTTTTCGAAAATTATTTCTTTGAAAAAAAATAGAGTATCCCCATTGAATTAGCATCCTTACATTCAAGTTTTTATTTTTGACTTAGAAAGAATAACAAAACAACGAATTGTGAGTTCGATATATCCCGAAATTTGATTTTTGAGAAAAATGAATCTCGAACTTCGAAAGCATTAAATGTGATTGGTCTGTTTAATAGATTTAGCAAGGAAGCGATAGAAAACAATAGAGGGAAGAATTACTAAAAAGTATTCTTCCCTCTATTCGTCTCTTCAGAAAAGCTTGCAAACTCTTTGGTACAAGAACTTCAACTTTTAGCGAGTTTAAAAGTCTATTTCTAATCTCAATTGAAAATGAATTTTTACTACTTTGAGCTTGATAGAATGTAAAATCACGTTTAAAAAAATAATTTTCCGAAGCATTTATTTTGCATTACATTTGTTATATCATTTTTAGTCCCCGATAAAAATGTCGTAATTTAGAGTTCGAAAAATATTTTTTGATGGAAAATAAAACGACCAATTTGAAGTACTCGAAAAAATATTTTCTTATTGCTCTTTTATTTTGTTTCGCGTTTACCGCGAATGCGAAAATAAAAACTTCCGTAAAAGCCGATCCTGCTTTAACTGCCAACGTAAATAAATGGATGCAAAACAGTAGCAATTTGCGTTTCCTTGAAAACAA
>JBDTAC010000047.1 GCA_039924845.1 Bacteroidia bacterium | reverse complement strand
TCTTTCATGCAGGCAAAAATGCCTTTTTTATTAATTGTTCTGATTGCAGAAGTAGATACTTTTAAAGTAATCCACTTATTTTCTTCCGGAATAAAAAACTTTTTCACCTTCAGATTCGGATAAAATTTCCGTTTCGTTTTATGATTAGAATGCGATACCTTATTCCCTACTACCGCTTTTTTTCCTGTTAGTTCACAAATTCTTGACATCGTATTTTGTATTAATGATTCGAAAAATGGAGTGCAAAGAACGTATATTTTATTGTAATCTGCAAAAAAATATTTTTCCAAAGCATTATTTCTTTTAAAACGGTATCCATCGCGACAAAGACCGTACATTTTAGAATTCTTTAAAAATAGTACATTTGCCTTTTCTGAATCCTTTAAAAATAAAGATGAAAAAAAAGATTTTAGTTACCGGAGGTGCTGGTTTTATAGGTTCTGCCGTTATTGCAAAATTGCAAGAATACGACAACGATATATATGTAATCGACAATTTATCTTTTGGCAACAAGAATTTTATTTCTATCCCAGAATCTCATTTTTTCAATATAGATATTCTCAATAAAGAAGAAATTGAAAAAACCATCCTTAAAATTAATCCGCATCAAATAATACACCTTGCGGCCATTCATTTTATTCCGTATTGCAACCAACATCCTTTTGAATCGAGCAATATCAACATTCAGGGCACGATTAATATTTTAAAGTCTGCCGAAAAATTAACTTCACTGGAATCTTTTCTGTTCGCTTCTACGGCGGCTGTTTATCCGATTTCTGATTCGGCTGTAAAAGAAAACCATCAATTGGATCCTTTAGATGTATACGGTTTATCGAAATTGACCGGAGAACATTTGTGCACCGAATTTCATTTGAAAACGAAAATTCCAACTATTATTTGTCGATTTTTTAATGCTTTTGGTCCGAACGAAACCAATCCACATTTATTTCCAGAGATTCAGCAACAAATTAATTCCGGTTTACGAACTATTAAATTAGGAAATCTTACTCCAAAGCGCGATTTTATTCATACTTCCGATATGGCAAATGCGGTTCATTTATTAATTACAAAATTCGATAAAGGAATTGATACTTTTAATTTAGGACAAGGTGTAGAATATTCCGTTACCGAAATTGTGGACGCTTTTGAACGACAATTAGGCGAGAAAATTACAATAGAAATAGAAGCGTCGCGCGTACGAAAAGTAGAACGTATGCACTTATTGGCAGACGTTTCAAAATTAAAAGTCTTTGCGGGATGGGCTCCAAAAATTGGTATTGACGAAGGCATCAAAACATTAATTTTTCAAAAATCAGAAAAACAAAACGTAAAAAACTGATTTGATTTTGCTCCAAAAATACCTCTTCGAAAAATTATTTTTTCAACGATGCTAAAAATTATTTTTTGCACCGATGGAATTTTTCCGCACGAAGTAGGCGGCATGCAGAGGCATTCGCGTTTGTTGATGGAAGAATTAGCAAAAAACGAAAACATAAAATTAGTGGTAATTCATCCGCATCAAGTCTCTGTTTTTGATCCTCAATTAAATATTAAAGAAGAATTTATTTCCCCTATTGATAAGGACAAAAATTATTTATTGGAATGCTATCATTATTCGAAACGTGTTTATGCTGTTTTAGCAAATTATCCAGATTATATTATTTATTCGCAAGGACTTTCGGTTTGGTACAACATCAAAAAAATTAACCAAAAAATAATTGTCAATCCTCACGGATTAGAAGCGTATCAAAGCATCTCGTTAAAAGATAAATTAACAGGAATTCCGTTTCGAATTATTTTTAATTACCTTTTTAAACATTCCACGAAAGTGGTTTCCTTAGGTGGAAAATTGACAGAAATTCTCGCCAAGAGAATTCAAAATTCAAAACAAAAAATAGTAGTATTGCCCAATGCTGTTATTTTACCACCGCATTTTGAACGAACAGAAAATTCATCGAAATTAAACGTTTTATTTGTCGCGCGTTTTGCACACAACAAAGGAATTCACGTATTATTACAAGCGATAAAAGAATTAAACGCAGAAGGATATTCGGATAAAATAAATTTTCATCTTGGCGGAAAAGGACCATTGTTTGAAACATATCGTACGCATTTCCAATTAAAAAATGTGGAGTATCTTGGTTTTATTTCTGACGAACAATTGATAACACTTTACAAGGGAAACGATTTATTTGTATTGCCCACATTGTTCGAGGGAATGCCCACCGTTGTGTTGGAAGCAATGAGTTACGGCATGCCGATTATTGTGTCGAATGTAGGAGCAACAGCTGAATTGGTGGATGAAAATAACGGTTATTTAATTGAAAAAAATAATGTCAGTGCATTAAAAAAATCTATTTTAGATTTCTATAATTTGAGCGCAGAAGAAAAAAATAAATTATCAAATAATTCTTTTACTAAAATAAAAAATAATTTTACATGGAAATTAATTTCAGAAAAACATATAGAAGTTTTTAATATTCTTAAATCGGACAATGAAAAAAATTAATAAATACATCGCGCCGAAAAATTATTTTTTCTGGATACTGATTTCAGTAATTATTAAAACGCTTATTGTTAGCTTTTTTATTTTGCAATCACATCATCTAACTCCCGATAGAATGGTGAGCAAAATTGTGGTAAAACAAAATGATTACTACATGTTTTTAGGTCCGGTTGACACGTATTTTGCATCGGGAACAATGAGTTTACACGGAGGCGTGCCTTTTGCAGGAAGAATGCCGGGTTATAGTTTTCCGTATCTTTTGTTAGGATCTATTTTTAATCCGCATATCGCTTTGGTTCTGCTTGTTTTAATGCAAATACTATTGGACGCAATCAGTGTTTACATCTTGGCTCGCATCGCATTAATACTGCTTAAACAAGAAAAATATTTTTACATCACTTTCTTTTTATTTGCCATAAGCGCTTATACTTCCATCTTCGATATTTTTACTTTGTCAGAAAGTTTTTCGGTATCTGCATTTATTTTTTATTTGTATTTTTTATTCAAAGCTTTTGTTTCCAACACAAAAATAAATTTGATTCTTTCTGGATTTTTTCTTGCGTGGGCGATATTCCTGCGTCCTTTTTTAGGCCTTAGCATTGTTGTAATTCCTCTTCTCATTTTTCTACATTATTTTAAAGAACAAAATTTTAAAATCGCGTTCATTCATGCCGCTTTATTTATAATTTCTTTTGGTATATTCGAAACGGCTTGGATTGCTCGAAATTACAAAGCTTTGCATGAATTTGTTCCATTGGAAACACCACTGAGCGAATCCTACGAAAAATATGGCTCTTATCGCCCATCTGCTATTGCAATCCGCCAAATGATTTGCACTTGGGGAGGCGAGTCTGGCGAGTTTTACGACAATTCCGATGCCTGGTGGTTTCATTATGCAAAAGGCTCGGAAATAAATAGATATCAATTTAGTCCATCTGTTTTCAGAGCTGATTTTAATAAAGATTCTTTGCTACGCCTCAAAACACTTTTTAATGAAGGTGCGGATAATACTATTTCTGACGCTAAAAAAGATTCTTTCAATTTATTGGCGGAACAAACGGCTATTCGGTTTAAAGAATCTTACTCGCAAGAAAATAAATTTCGAGTGTATTTTATTACGCCTTTTATTCGCATTCAAAAACTTATTTTTTCGAACCCAAGTTTGTTGATGCCTTTGCCGAAATTTAGTGAAATGAAAATCTATGAAAAGTTGATAAAATTATTTTACGTCGGACTTTATTTTATTGTGGTTTTAGGAGGAATTTTCGGAGCAATTATAATGTTTTTAAAACGAGTCTATAAAACACAATGGATTATTCTTATTTCGATTCCTTTGATTATTGTTTTTACGATTATCTTTAATTCTACATTTGTCATCGAAAATCGTTATTTCTTATGCGGGTATCCAGTATGTATTTTATTTTTAATGTATTTATTATCCGTAATTTCAAATCAGAAAAAAACACATGAAATTTCTTAGCTTTCAATCTAAATACATTGATAAAACAAATTTGAAATTTTTCAAAATTTCTATTTACGCGCTTCTTGCTCTCATCAGTATTTTTGACTTTTCTTTTTGCATTTTAAAACAATTTCCAGACATTCCAGATCACAACGCATTCGCTTTTGCTGTTTTTCACGGACACGAGGTTTTACCTGTGCATTTTCTGTATTTTTTGATTTTGCAAATCCCTCAGTTATTTTTTAAAAATATCATTGCAGTACATATTTTTTCAGTCATTATTTTAACGCTGAGTGTGTTGTATAAATATAAAATCAGTCAGCGAATATTCAGCAATAGCCTGCAAGATTCAGTTTCTGCAGATTTTTTGGCAAAAAAATCAGTTTTGTTTTTCTGTTTGCTAATTCCATTTTTAGTGATGATTAGCGAAAATATTATTTGGAAGTTTTCTGCCACCATGTTTTTGGGATATATTCCGCTAAATACTTGGCATAATTCAACAACTATTTTTTTAATGCCTTTTGCATTATTACTTTTTTATCAATCATACCAATATCTTTTACATCCTGATTCTAAAAAATTATGGATTATTTTATTTTTAATTCTCTTGAATTTAATCATAAAGCCGAGTTTTTTTATGAGTTTTATTATCGCATTTCCTTTATTTTGTTTGCTACGTTTTGGGCTTTCCAAATTTTTTTTTTTAGCAGCAGGAATAACATTTATAGGGGCTTTGGGTTTATTGGTAGAATCTAAAATTGGCGTCTATATTGGCAGCACTGTCATTTCCATAAAAATAGCACCTTTTAGTGTTTGGGCACATTGGTCGGACAACATCCCTTTGTCCTTTTTAAGCTCATTATTATTCCCATTGGTTTTTATGATCGTTTATTTTAAAGAAGTAAAAAATAATTTACTCTTAAAATACAGCATTGCTCTTTTTACAGTTGCTTTATTGGTATATATCATTTTTACAGAATCCGGCATCCGGCAATTTGATGCTAATTTTGCATGGCAAATTATTATTTGTTATTATATTTTGTTCTTAACCACCGCCATCGCTTTTTACAAACAATGTGCAACTAAAATAAGTTTGCACATAAAGGATAAAATACTTTTACTGATTTTTTGCGCACATATTTTTACAGGAATAATTTACATTTTAAAATCGCCTATTTTTGGGTTTAGATAAACGAGGGCAGCACCTTCATTTCTTAAATAATACCTATATTTAAAATCTTTTTCTTAAAGTAAGAAACGTATTATTATTAAAAATGTATCGACCGTTAAAAAGTGTTGTTACTCCCGTTTACAACGGAGAATTCTGTATGGACGAATTAATCCTACAGTTAACGATTGAATTAAGCACAATTTCAAGCGGTTTTGAAATCGTGTTGGTGGATGATAGAAGATCTGATAAATCGCGAAAAAAAATTCTTGAGAACTGCAAAAAAGACACACGAGTTAGAGGTATTCAACTGAGCCGAGATTTTGGGCAACATCATGCTATAACTGCAGGACTAGATTATTTAAAAGAAAAAGAGGTAGTTGTGCCGGATTGTGGTTTACAAGATAATCCAGTTTCAAATATTTTATTCTCTTTATTTTAAAAAAAAGTGAAGGATATAAACAACAATTGGATATGCAAGAGCAAATTATTTTATCAGGTAATAGAAATAAAATAACCTTGCGCATATATTTAAAATTAATATTAAATGAATATGTTCTTTATCCTTTTTATTTGATTCAAAAATTAAACACAAAGAATCAAAATTCTATTGTTATTTACGCCGAATTTTCTAATAAAATAATATGAAAAAAATTTCTATACTACAATCTAATTACATTCCATGGAAAGGATATTTTGATTTAATAGCAAAGTCGGATGTATTTGTGATATACGATGAGGTGCAATACACAAAGAATGATTGGAGAAATAGGAACTTAATCAGTACAAAAGATGGGTTGAAATGGCTAACGATACCTGTAAGACAGGAAAATCTTACTCAAAAAATATTTGAATCTAAAATTTCAAGCAATAACTGGCACAAAAAACATATTTCCTCTTTACAAGGGAATTACTCTAAAGCAACTTGTTTTGCTGAATACAAAGATCAAATATTTAGCCTGTATGAAAATCAAAGTGATTTTATTTCAGAAGTCAATACTTCCTTTATTAAAGCTATTTGCAAAATACTTGATATTAAAACTCAGATTATTGATTCGAGAGAATTAAATTTAGATGGAGATAGAAATCTAAGGCTATTAGAAGCATGTAAAAAATTAAATGCAGATGTATATATATCTGGTCCTGCAGCAAAAAATTATTTACAAACAGATTTATTTAAACAAGAAGGTATTGACGTGGAATGGATGGACTACAGTGGCTACCAAGAATACAATCAGCTGCACGAGCCATTTGCGCATGGAGTTACAATTCTAGATTTGATTTTTAATACAGGTAACGATGCGAAGGAATATTTGAAATATGCAGAAGATTAGAATTTATATTTATTCGAAATAATCAACGATATTTACCAGTTGAAGATTTTTTTACGCCCACTTTCGATTTATCCTCTAAATAAAAAAATAAATTATAATGGAATTATCAGTCATTACAACTTTATATAAATCAAAACCATTTCTGGGAAGATTTTTGTCGGAAACGATAGCAACCATCCAACAATTAAATATTAATTCTTATGAATTGGTTTTTGTAAACGATGGCTCGCCGGATGATTCTGTCAAATATTTATTAGAACGAAAAATGGAAATTCCGCAAATAAAAATAATGGATTTATCTCGAAATTTCGGTCATCATTACGCCATCCAAGCTGGATTACGTTTTTGTCAAGGAAAATTTATTTTTTTGATAGACAATGACTTAGAGACATCCCCAGCGATACTGCAAACCTTTTATAATGAATTACAAAAAACTCCTTCATTAGACGTTGTATATGGCTTTCAGGATATTCGAAAAGGTAGTTTTATCGAGAAAAAAGGAGGAGCTCTTTTTTGGAGCATTTTAAATAAAATGTCAGATGTCAAAATTCCACACAATATCCTAACCGAACGATTAATGTCATACCAATATGTACAAGAATTACTCCGGATGCAAGATGCTAATTTATTTATGGGTGGTTTAATGCATTGGACAGGTTTTGAACAAAAAGGAATTCCTGTAATAAAAGGAATTCGCGATGGCGAAAGCACTTATTCGTTGAAGAAGAGGATGCAACTTATGTTTCAAGCTGTCACGTCTTTTTCAGCAAAGCCTTTAGAATGGCTCTTTTATTTCGGTATTATTATTTCCTTACTGAGTTTCATTTTCATTCTGTATTTATTTGTAGATAAACTAATACATAAAGATGCCGTCGAATTGGGATGGACATCTATTATTGCTTTAAATGTTTTAGTTTTGGGTATTCTTTCTACTTTTTTAGGGATAATTGGAATTTACGTTTCTAAAATATTCCGACAAGTACAAGGAAGACCAAATTATATTATAAAAAAAATATATGAGTAAAACGCTTGCCATATTGGGTGCAGGAGAATTAGGGAAGCAAATAGCCAACTTAGCTATTGCCGATTATCATTATGATAAAATTTTATTTTATGATGATTTTAATACTGGGAATTTAATCTGCGGAAATTCAAGCAATCTAATCCATGATTTTAATGATAAGAAATTTAATGAACTCATTATTGGTATTGGCTACAATTTTCTGAAGGAACGTCAAGAAAAATTTAAATTGTTTTGTGACAAAATTCCGTTTGGGATCATTATTCATTCGTCAGCTTGGGTAGATTCGACAGCCACAATAAACAAAGGATGTGTTATTTATCCTCGAACGACAATAGATAAAAACGTAATCATTCACTCCAATGTTATCATAAATCTAAATTGTGTCATTGCTCATGATTCTGTGGTACATTCGCATACGTTTCTTTCTCCTGGAGTGAATGTTGCAGGGTTTGTAACCATTGGAGAATGCTGCAATATTGGCATTAGTACCACTATTATTGACAACATAAATATCGTTGATAATACGCAAACTGGTGGTGGAACGGTTGTCATAAAAGATATTACAAACCCTGGGTTATATGTTGGAAATACTGCAAAATTTATACGATAAAACTATGATTAATTTTAACAAACCCTACCTCACTGGTAAAGAAACAGACTACATCAAGGAAGCTGTATTATCTATGAAAATTTCAGGCGATGGGATATTCACAAAAAAATGTCATCAATTTTTTGAAAAAAAATACGGTTTTAAAAAAGTTTTATTAACCACTTCCTGTACCGATGCGTTGGAAATGGCAGCCATTCTCCTCAATATTAAAGAAGGTGATGAAGTCATAGCTCCCTCCTACACCTTCGTATCAACAGTAAACGCTTTTGTATTGAGAGGTGCAAAAATAGTATTTGTAGATAGTAATTTGGAAAATCCAAACATGAATGTGGATGCTATTGAAGCGCTGATCACCCCTAAAACACGCGTAATTATACCTGTCCATTACGCGGGAATGGCTTGTGATATGGATAAAATAATGCAAT
This sequence comes from Bacteroidia bacterium, assembly GCA_039924845.1. Classification (NCBI taxonomy): domain Bacteria; kingdom Pseudomonadati; phylum Bacteroidota; class Bacteroidia; species Bacteroidia bacterium. Next base: position 40,255 of record JBDTAC010000047.1, on the reverse strand, counting down.
TAGCAACTAAATACAATTTGTTTGTTGTGGAAGATGCGGCTCAAGCCATTGATTCCTACTACAAAAAAAGACCCTTGGGTTCCATCGGTCATTTAGCCGCATTTTCTTTTCACGAAACAAAAAATATTATTTCTGGAGAAGGCGGAATGCTGGTTATTAACGATGAACAATTTATTCACCGCGCAGAAATTATTCGGGAAAAAGGAACCAACCGTTCTGCTTTTTTTAGAGGAGAAGTAAATAAATACGGTTGGGTGGATATTGGTTCGTCTTTTTTACCTTCTGATATTATTGCAGCATTTTTATATGCACAAATTGAACACCTCGAAGACATCCAACAAAAAAGAAAAAACACTTGGAATCTTTATTACAAAAAACTCAAAACACTTGAATTAAACGGGCAAATAAAACTCGCTGTGCTTCCTGAATACGCAACAAATAATGCACACATGTTTTATATTGTTTGCGAAAATATAAAACAACGTACGGAACTCCTTCAACATTTAAAAGAGAATAATATCTACGCCGTTTTTCATTATTTATCTCTTCACGAAAGCGATTTTTATAAACACAAGCACGATGGCAGAGTACTCCCCAATTCCGACCACTTTACAGATTGTTTGATTCGTTTACCTCTTTTTTATGATCTCACAACGGAGGAAGTAACTTACATTTGTGATGCTATTCACCGATTTTTCTCATCGAAAAAATAATTTTCCAAAGCGTGAAAATCGTACTAAAAGATAACCTCCAATTTTTTATTTTGCTTCTTTCATGGGTTGTAATAGGCGGTTACGGAGGTCCTGTTATTTATGGATACCTCCCGATTACTTTGCTGCTTTTGAAAAGACGAGAGCGTTATATGGAATTATTTATTGGTTTTTTTTTCATGCTCACTATTTCAGATAGCCGACAAGTGCTTTTATCTTTTGCCGAAAATGTAAAAAATGAATACATTGTATTATTAGCCTTGTTTATTATTTTAGATATTAAAAAATTTCAGCCCTTAAATCTGCTCTACAAAAGATTTATTCCTTTTTTTTTATTTGCATTTTTCTGCTTATTTTTCACAGAGTCATTTGCCATTAGTTTTGAGAAAACACTTTCGTATTTGTTAATGTTATTAATCGTTCCTGTTTATATGTCGAAAGTTTTTCGAGATCAAGGCGAAGAGTTTATCAAAACACTTATTTGGTTCGTCACGTTTTTGTTATTCGTCGGATTTATCATGAAATTTATAGATCCAGCATTTACTACGCTGGAAGATAGGTACTGCGGAATACTCGGAAATCCAAACGGACTTGGAATTTTTGTTACCATGTATTTTTTACTTTGCGCCATTGTCTTCGATTATTTTCCTGATTTATTTTCGAAAACAGATAAAATCATTATTTATATCGCCATTTTTGCTTCCGTTATTTTGTCCGATTCGCGCAGTGCCATTTTCGCTATTTTAATTTTCCTCGTCTTTAAATATTTTTATAAACTTTCTCCTTTTTTAGGATTCATTTTATTCCTGTTATTTATCGTGGGTTACCAAGTCATCTCTAACAATATTGAAGGCGTTATCAATGCTTTAGGATTACAACATTTTTTCCGAGTAAAAACATTTGCCGACGCTTCCGGAAGATTCATCGCATGGGATTTTGCTTGGGAGAACATCAAAAAAAATATTCTTATCGGCAAAGGATTTAATTACACCGAATATCTTTTTCATTCAAATTATACAGAATTGAGTAAACTCGGACATCAAGGAAATGCACACAATTCATATCTTACTTTTTGGTTGGATACTGGCTTAATCGGCTTGTTGCTCTACTTCCGCGGTTTTTTTATAACATTTATCCAAGCGGCAAAAAAAACACGTATTTCCATACCCATTATGTATGCGGTATTATTTTCTATTAATTTTGAATCTTGGCTCTGCGCCTCGCTCAATCCTTTTACCATCCAACTTTTTATGATATTAACCATTATCACCAGCGATGAATTCTACACAAAAGCCGAAGAAAATACTCTTCTTGTACACTGAGCTGGCTTCGTATTTCGCAGCTTGTTTGAATGTATTATCCAACGCGAGTAATATCGAAATTCATCTTGTCAGATTGCCCGTAAACAAAGAAGCTCCTTTTCAATTTTTCTTAAATGAAAAAATAAAAGTGTATGAAAAAAATAATTTTTCAGCGAAAGAATTAGAAAATTTAGGAGAAATAATTTCACCTGATCTTATTTATTGCAGTGGCTGGATCGAAAAAGACTATTTGAAAATTTGCAAAAAATTTAAAAATAAAATTCCGGTAATTCTTGGCTTGGATAATTCTTGGGAAGAGACTTTTAAACAAAAAATAGCCACCTTAATCAGCCCTTTTACCATTCTAAAATCTTTTTCTCATTGCTGGATTCCTGGAAAACCGCAATTAAGTTACGCTGAAAAATTAGGCTTCCCGAAAAAAAATATTTTGAAAGGCTTTTACAGCGCAGATGTTGATTTTTTTCGTAATATATATATTGATACTAAAAAACAGAAAGAAAATAAAATGCCGCATCGCCTTATTTTTGTCGGTAGATATTATGAATTTAAAGGCATCAAAGATCTTTGGCAAGCATTTATCGAATTAAAAAAAGAAACTGAAAACGATTGGGAATTATGGTGTTTAGGCGTAGGTGATATAGCTCCGATCCAACATCCTAACATCAAACATTTTGGATTTATACAAGCTTCTGAAATGGCACATTTTATCAAAGAAACGAGCGTTTTTGTTTTACCGAGCCATAAAGAACCTTGGGGCGTAGTGGTTCACGAATTTGCAGCAGCTGGTTTTCCGTTGATATGCAGTGATAAAGTGGGTGCAGCTTCTGCTTTTATAGAACAAAATAAGAATGGCTACATTTACCCATCAGGAAATATAAAAGAGCTAAAAAACATGCTGAAAAAAATATTTTTTCAATCGGATAAAGAGCTGTTTGAAATGGCTGAAATTAGCGCTGAAAAAGCACTTCAAATAACTCCGGAAAAATGGACATCTACAATTTTATCCCTTATTAATAATTAATAAAGTGTGCGGAATTAACGGGATATACGGTATTAACAATAGCGAAGAGGCACTTGCAAAACTAAAGCAAATGAATACTGCTTTGGCACATCGAGGACCTGACGATGAAGGTGTTTTTTTAAATAACGAAATCGCACTCGGACACAGAAGACTTTCTATCATTGATCTTTCAGCTGCCGGACATCAACCGATGACTTCACACGACGGTCGTTATACAATCGTTTACAACGGAGAATTATACAACTATAAAAATATCAAACTCGATTTACAGCGCGTAACGCGCGACAATACTGATGAAATTTCGAGTTTTGTTTTTCGTACCAACACAGATACAGAAGTAATTCTCGCTGCCTATATTCGTTGGGGAAAGGCTTGTTTGCAACAGTTTAATGGAATGTTTGCTTTTGCGATTTGGGATAATTTGAAAAAAGAATTGTTCATCGCACGCGATCGACTTGGAATAAAACCATTGTATTATTTTCAGAAAAATAATTTATTTCTTTTTTCTTCAGAACTCAGAGCATTGCTTTCTTCCGAATGTATTCCGCGAAAGATAGATCAAAATAGTTTAGTAGATTATTTACGCTATCAAACTGTTCATGCGCCTTCCACGATAGTAGAAAATGTGAAAATGCTTCTTCCAGGGCATTGCATGAAAATTACAAATACGGAAATAGAGATTGAAAATTATTGGAAATTAATTCCGAAAAATTACGATACTTCGAAAGAAAAAAAATACGAGCATATCTGTAAAGACGTAAAAAAATTATTAGGAGATGCCGTTGAAAGACGCTTGGTAGCAGATGTTCCTTTTGGCGCATTTCTTTCTGGAGGTATTGATTCCAGTGCGATTGTGGCTTTAATGAGTCAAGTTTCTTCAAAAAAAATAAAAACATTTTCTGTTACATTTGATGAAAGTGAATTTAGTGAAGCAAAATATGCGCAGCTCATCGCAAAAAAATACGATACTGATCATCACGAAATAAAGTTGAAACCTATTGATTTTATTGAAGATTTACCTGATGCATTAAAAGCGATGGATCATCCGAGCGGCGATGGACCTAATACATTTGTGGTTTCGAAAGCAACAAAAAATGCAGGAATTACAATGGCTTTGTCGGGTTTGGGCGGCGATGAACTTTTTGCAGGTTACCCCGTTTTCAAACAATGGATGGAGTTGAAAAGTAAATTTTGGCTGAATATGATTCCTCCTTTTGCTAGAAATCTTGGAGGAACAATCTTGACAAACATCAAACCAAGCGTGGCTTCTGAGAAAAAAGCGGCACTATTGAAAAATGAAGTAATTGATTTTAATGCGTTTTATAGTTTATCACGACAAACTTTATTGGACAATCAATTAAACATTCTTCGCTCCGAAAATTTGCCGGCAAACAGTGTATCTGAATTTCTAAAAAAACAAAAAATAGCAAATATTAAATCTGAAATTTCAAAAGTTTCTGTCGCGGAAATTTCTACTTATATGCAAAATGTTTTACTTCGTGATACCGACCAAATGAGCATGGCGAACGCTTTAGAAGTACGCGTCCCTTTCCTAGATCACACTTTAGTTGAATACGTTTTAATGCTTTCCGACAAATCAAAATTTCCGATCACACCAAAAAAGTTATTGACAGATTCTTTAGGCGATTTATTACCACCGGAAATTATCAATCGTCCGAAAATGGGCTTTACTTTCCCTTGGAAACACTGGTTAAAAAACGAATTAAATAGTTTTTGCGAACAACGAATAATCGCTCTTTCCAAAAGAATTTTTTTCAATGAAAAAGAAGTGATTCAATTGTGGAAGGATTTTTTAAAAGACAATCCGCGTGTAACGTGGTCGAGGATTTGGCATTTAGTAGTGCTCGAAAATTGGTTGCAAGAAAATAACATCGAGTAAAAAAATATTTTTTGAAAACGAAAAAAAAAATATTGGTTTTGATAGATTGGTTTCTTCCCGGATTTAAAGCCGGAGGTCCGATTCAATCCTGCGCAAACTTGATGGATCACCTCAAAGAGGAAGTTGATTTTTTTGTAATAACACGTAACACCGATTATTGCGAAACAATTCCTTATCCAAAAATAGAAAGTAATAAATGGCTTGATTTTTCAGATGGAATAAAGGTTTTTTATTTTTCTAAAGAGGAATTAACTAAAAAGAATATTCAAAAAATTATTTTTTCGAACGACTATGATTTGATTTATTTGAATGGAATTTATTCGTTCTATTTTACTTTGATTCCTTTGTATTTACTAAATAAAAAGAAAGATCAAAAAATTATTTTATCTACAAGAGGAATGTTGGCTGAGAGTGCTATCTCAGTAAAAAAAACAAAGAAAAAAATATTTTTGGCGCTCGTAAAAAGAATCGGTTTATTTAAAAATATAATTTTTCACGCTACTTCTCTTGCAGAAGAAAAAGACATCCGAAAACAATTTGGAGATACTGTAACTATTGGAGTTGCGCCTAATTTACCTGCAAAGAGAAAAGAAAATAACATTATTAGAAAAACGAAAACAACCGGAAAATTACGCCTGATAAACGTAGCGCGAATTGCTCCTGAAAAAAATTTATTTTTTGCTTTGGAAATTTTAAAAGAAATAAAAAGTGAAATCATTTTCGATTTTTACGGACCTATTTACGACAAAATTTATTTTGAAAAATGCAAACAATTAATTGCTAAAATGCCTTTAAATATTACGGTCTCATATAAAAATAGTTTGGAGCGCGAAAAAATAAATTCCACTTTATCTGATTATCATTTTTTATTTATGCCTACACTTGGCGAAAACTTCGGACATATTATTTTTGAATCACTTGCTGCTGGATGTCCTGTGATTATAAGCGATCAAACACCTTGGAAAAATTTAAATTCAAAAAATATTGGTTGGGATATTTCCTTGTCTCAAAAAAATATTTTTTTGGAAGCCCTTGAAAAGGCTGCTGCGATGAGCCAAGAGGAATACAATCTTTTTTCTTTTTCTGCTTTCGATTACGCCAAAAAGATTTCCGAAGACGAAGAAAATGTAAAACAAAATCGAACATTGTTTTTAAATTCTTAATTTTGTTGTATGTCTAAAAAAAGCACGCATCTTTCTCAATTTAACAACGATTGGTACAACACCGATGCTTCGCTATTCAAAAGAGGTTTATGGTATTTTATAAGTGCTTGTTTCTTCAAAAGTTTTTGTCCCATTAATAATCTAAAACTCTTTTTTTTACGAATTTTTGGTGCGAAAGTCGGAAAGAACGTGGTGATAAAACCTTCCGTAAATATTAAATATCCTTGGAAATTAATTATTGGAGAAAATGTGTGGATTGGCGAAAATGTGTGGATTGATAATTTAGCAACCGTAACGATTCAAGATAACGTTTGTATCTCACAAGGCGCCATGCTTTTAACAGGAAATCACAATTATAAAAAAGAAACTTTTGATTTGATGATTGGAGAAATTTTGTTAGAAAATGGCGTTTGGATTGGTGCAAAATCCGTGGTTTCTCCGGACGTAAAATGTTTTTCGCACGCTGTTTTATCGGTTGGTTCCGTTGCTGTAAAAAATCTCGAAGCATACACCATTTATCAAGGAAATCCGGCTCAAAAAATCAAAGAACGAATTTTTGAATAAGATGATTTCTCCTTTAAAAATAAGCATTATCACCGTTTGCTTTAACAGCGAAGCAACGATTGAAGAAACGTTGAAATCTGTTATTTCGCAAGATTACCCGAATATCGAATACATTGTGATTGATGGAAAATCAACAGACGCAACACTTTTTATCATTGAAAAATACAGAAATAATATACAAAAATTTATTTCCGAAAAAGACGAAGGACTTTATTTCGCGATTAATAAAGGCATTGAAATGGCATCGGGCGAGGTAATTGGAATTTTACATTCGGATGATTTTTATATGAATAAAAATGTTCTCACAAAAGTGATGAAATTATTTACAGAAACGCAGAGTGATAGTGTTTACGGGGATTTACAGTACATAGATAATGTGAGCAACAAGATTATTCGTCATTGGAAAGCTGGACATTATTCCGAAAACTTATTTTTGAAAGGCTGGATGCCGCCGCATCCTTCTTTTTTTGTGCTTAAAAAAATATTTTTTCAATACGGTTTTTTTAATACGATATTTCAATCTGCAGCAGATTATGAATTGATGCTACGTTTCCTCCATAAACATAAAATTTCCACGCATTATCTTCCTGAAGTACTTGTAAAAATGCGTGTTGGAGGTAAAAGTAATGCGTCTTTCATCAACCGCATTAAAGCCAATAAAGAAGACCGTTTTGCTTGGAAAATAAATAATTTGCAGCCCAATTTTCTAACTCTTTGGTTGAAACCATTCTCCAAAATAAAACAGTTTTTCGGACAATAAAAAGAGCTTCGAAAAAATAATTTTTTGAAGCTCTTTTTTTAAGATAAGCGAAGTTTAGAATTTCGCTCTAATTTTTCTTTTTCTGTATTTTTTACCACCAAAAAGACTCGAATAGTGCGAGTGGTAAAAATTACTTTGTCCACGAATGACGTAACTGAAATCAATAGTTGTAAAAATATATGAATCATTGTGCGTAGGATCGCCTCGTTTTTGTCCAGGACCGTATTGTGCCAAATAAACAGGATCGTTTACGATGTAAGAACCACTTCTGTTGGACAAAGCCGAAGCTAAAGCAGCATTTGAACCTGTAAAAGGAGTTGTTGGATATTTGGTACTTATATCATCTAAATAGTCTGTGAATGTGGTTCTCCAGCCGAGTTCCCAACCAATTCTGAATTTACGGTTTAATGTAAAATAAACTCCGGCACCAACAGGAATAGAAGCTTGCCAAAGGCTGTAAGGTGTTTTTTGTCCTTCTGTTTTCAAAGGTTGTAAATCTACCCAAGTTCCTCCGTAATAAGCCTCCGGGTTGTGGTGAAAGCCTGCAATACCAGCAAAAATATATGCTTTAAAATCGTTCCTGTAACGATATGTATGCCCCAAATCATTCACTTGATAAAAATAATATTCTCCAGTAACGGCTAATTCAAAAATATCGTTTCTGAAACTTAAATTTCTTCCACGTCTGCCATAATTTGTGGAAAGGCTGTCGGCACCAGCGATGCGTCCATAATTCAAACTGGCTTTTAAACCGAAGGATTCGCCCAAACGCGTACGCACAAAAATACCTCCGCTAAATTTTGTTTCTGCCAATTTCATGTCGCTTACAAAATTTCGTCTGGTGAGATCTGTTCCACCAATATCTCCGAGGTAATTGGACACGCCCAAACGAAGTCCATAATCCCATCTATATTGAGAAAAGGCAACGGAAGAGATCAAAAAAATAAAAACGAGTAGTGTATGTATTTTTCGCATCGAAGGGCAAATATAGTAAAGTCTTTTAATACGAGAAAATATTTTTTAAGATTCCTTTTAATAGGAAACCGAAAACGGTCGAATAACTCCTAAAAATAGAATAACTTCACGCTCAAAATTTAGAGCGGATGACGTTGAAAAATTATTTTTTTCGAACATGAAAAACAAATTACGTATTTTCTTAGTGGTTTCAATGCTCGCAGGCAGCAGTATCTGCTCTTTTGCTCAAACTTTTTCGCCAGTCATTTCAGAAAAAAGTTTAGATGCAAATAGTCCCTACTCCGTTCAAACATGGAATACGGAAAACGGGCTTCCGCAAAACTCGATAAACGATATTACTCAAACTGATAATGGCTATTTGTGGATAGCTACATTCGACGGAATTGCTCGGTTTGACGGCATTACATTTACCTATTACAACACGGCCAATAATCCGGCATTCAAATCAAATGCTATCAAAAGAGTGTTTGTTGCCAATGATCATCAATTGTTTACGCTTACCGCAGATGGAGAATTATTGGCGTATCAAAAAAATATTTTTTCGGAAATCAAAAATCAACCCGAGAGTTTTAATACCAGCAATGGCTCTGTTGCTTACAATGCCACTACGAATGAACTTTTTTTACTGAGCAAAAACAACCATCTTTATCAATTCGCTAAGGGTATTTTTACCCGCATTCATTTGTCGCAACAGATAGATATCAATGCACTTTGTTTTTCTGCCGAAGATGAATTATTTATTGCGAGTTACCAAGGATTATTCCATTATTTAGACAAGCAATTAATTCCGATAAAAAACCTTAAAAACATAAATGTAGATTGGTTAGAAAGCAACAGTGAGCATACATTATTCGGTCATTCTTCCGAAGGATATTTCGTTTTAAAAAATAAAAAACAAACATTTATTCAACTGCCTAAAAAATACTCGAACTATATTATCAATGACATCGGATTTGATGATAAAAATAATTTAACCTTATTAAGCGACAATGGTTTTATAGAATTAACAGACACTTCAGCTACTGTGATGAACAGCTCTGACGGTTTACCTTCCAACAGTATTTCATCCATTTATAAGGATCGTCAAAATAATTTGTGGATTGGTACAGGTAACGCAGGCTTGTGTAAATTAAAAAGAAAAATAGCCTCGATTCTCTTAGTAAAAGATGCGCAAAATGCAGACGACATTACTGGAATTACACAATTAAAAAATGGCAGTATTTTGTTTGGAAATTTCTGTGGAGGAATGAGTTGTTACCTCTCCGGAAAAATAAGTCATTTGAACGAACCCAAAAATGCCTGTGTTTACAGCATCGCCGAAGACAATCAATCGACACAATGGATTAGTACTTATGGAAATGGTGTATATGCGATACATCCATTGGGCGAAATAAAAAAATACAGCTATAAAGATGGCTTACCGAGTAACGTTGTATTTGTTACTTATGCAGATAATCAAGGAACAATATGGCTCGGAACTGATTCTGGATTATGCTTTGTGGATCACAATCTTTTGAAAAGATACGATCCTAATTTCACATCCAATGTAAAACAAATGATGGAAGATGCCTCTGGACGATTATTCATTGCTTCCGATAAGGGCTTAGGTGAATTAGAAAACGATAAAGTAAAATGGCTGAACGATCAAAAAGACAGCACCTTAAAACTAAAAAATGTACGCTCCATATACGAAGATGCCGATGGCACACTATGGATTGGAACATACGGAAATGGGCTTTTTAAATATAAAAATGGAAATTTTTTCTCCTTTCTACACTATACCAATGTGTTGGGAATAAATACATCTTGCATTGTAGAAGATGAAAAAAATAATTTTTGGATGAGTTCCAACAGTGGGATGTATGTAGTAAACAAAAATAACTTAATTAACTTTTCAGAGAACCCTACAATTCCCTTAAACATTACCTATTTATCGAACGAAGATGGAATTAAAAACAGTGAATTTAATGGTGGATTTCAAGGTTCCGCATTAAAAACGAATGCTGGTTTACTTTTTTTTCCGACGGTGAAAGGAATGGTTCTCATCCATCCGAAACAACTTTCCACCCCTACTGTCCCATCAAATATAATTATTGAAAAAATAATAATTGCCAATACGTCCGAAATACCTGTATCGGATACGATACCCCTTTCCTATTTTGTAAAGGAAATCAAAATTAAATACAGTATTCCGTGTTTTAACAATGCAGATAAAATACAATTTCAATATCAATTAACGGGCTCTTCCAATGCTTGGATAAATGTGGGAACTACCCGTGAAATAGAACTTTCTAATTTACCTTACGGATTTTTAATGTTGCGCATCCGCACCATAAATACGCCACTTAATTCTGAAAAAATCATTTATATCATTCATCGTCAACCTATTTGGGAAACCGAAGAATTTATTGTAATTGCTATTCTTCTCTTTGCACTACTCCTTCTATTCTTCACATGGATTCGAATCAAACACATCGAAAAGCGTGAAAAAGCAAAAACGGAATTGCATCAAAAATATGCCAACATCGAATTGAAAGCATTGCAAGCACAGATGAATCCTCATTTTCTCTTTAATTGTTTAAATGCCATTCAACATTTTGTATTGATAAACGACGAAGTTTCAGCAAATAAATATTTAACAAAATTTGCAACGCTAATGCGCAATTATTTAGAACACTCCAAAAAAAATCGTATCACATTACAAGAGGAATGCGATTTATTAAAATTGTACGTCGAATTAGAAAGCTTACGATTTAATGGACGATTTAATTATATCTTTGTAATCGCTCCGGAAATAAATGCGTTTGAAGTGGAAATTCCGAGTATGTTGTTTCAACCGTTTGTAGAAAATGCGATTAACCACGGCTTGCGAAATTTAGAAAGGAAGGGCAGCTTGACTATTTCCTTCCGTTTGGAGAATAATTGCATCATTGGTATCGTGGACGATGACGGTGTGGGAAGAGCTTTCGAAAAAAATAATTTTCAAACCTCTGCAGAACATATTTCCAGAGGAATGGAAATTATCAACGAGCGAATACATGTTTTAAACTCGATGGAAAAAGCACAAATTAAATTAAGTATTATTGATAAAATGGATGTGAATCATCAATCACTCGGCACATCCATCAGAATAGAAATTCCGATTTAAAAATAAAAATACGATGCACGCACTTATTGTAGATGACGAAGATTTAGGACGATCGGCTTTAGCACATTTAATCAAAAAGCACTGTCCAGAAATTACCTCCATTGTGGAAGCAAAATCCGTGAAAGAAAGTTTGGAGATATTAAAAAAAACACACGTGGATGTCGTATTTTTAGACATCGAAATGCCCGGTGGTTCGGGCTTTAGTTTGCTCGAGAAATTGGAAAACTACACTTTCTCCGTTATTTTCACAACGGCTTATAACCAATATGCCATCAGAGCTTTTAAGTTTTCCGCAGTTGATTATTTGTTGAAGCCAATTGATGCAGACGAATTAAAAAATGCTATTAAAAAAATAGAGAAAAAAACAGACAGCAAGCAGTTGAATGAATCTGTTAAATATTTATTGAATACCTACAACCTGCCAATAGTGAGTAAAATAGCACTTCCCACACAAATTGGATTGGAATTTATTGAGATAAAAAATATTATCCGCTGCGAAGCCGACGGAAAATACACGATTTGCATTTTAACTTCAGGTAAAAAAATTATTTCCACGCGTAGTTTAAAAGATTTTGAAGAACTCTTAGTTCCCAATAATTTTTTCCGTATTCATCACGCACATTTAGTGAATTTAGAACACATCAAAAATTATTTTAAAGGCGACGGCGGCTATATAGTTATGTCGAATGGCGATAATGTTACTATATCCAAACGTAAAAAAGACGCTTTCCTGAAAAAACTGCCCAAAGTATAATTGTAAAAAAAACGTCCAAAGTTTAGAACTTTGGACGTGATATTATTGTACGAAATTTTTGATTTATTTTAGTGTCGAATTACGCTAATCCCAACAACTATTTTTAAATTACATTCTCCAATCACCTGTTAAATCAACAAATTTATATTCTCCTTCAATTGGTCTGATACTAAAAACAGGTATTTTGGAATGATTCACAATTTGTTGTGCATAATTTCCAAGCAAAAATCCAGTTAAACTTTCTTCCTGATCGGTCATAATCATAATTAAGTCAGCGCATATTTTCTTTGCATAAGCCAAGGTAGCCGTAGCAGGATTATCATTATTTATCGTTTCGGCAATAAAATTCACGTTGTGCTTTGTCAAGAAATTTTCAACTTGATTGATCTTCAATTTGAACTTATCCAAATTTACATCGCTATCTACAATTCCTAAAATATGCACTTTCGAATTGTAATGCGAAGCCAATTCAATCGCTTGCATCACTTTTTGACGTGAGTGCGATGAATCGTCAATCGGCAATAAAATAGTAGAGAATCCTAATTTTTTAGCGTGTGTTTGCACCGAGAGTACGGGACAAGGAGATTTGGTAACTACTTTGAACGTGTTGCTTCCCATAAAGAACTCCTCTGCCCCCGATACGCCGTGTGTTCCCATTACTACTACATCAATCTTTTCGTTGTTTACAATCGTTACAATTTCGCTAAAAATATTTCCGGGAGCACAAATACTTGTCGTTTTTACAGCATATTCCTTCCGAATACCTTCAGCAATTTCGGCTAATTTTGCTTCTATTTTATTGGTAAATCCCGATAAATCCTCGATCTGCACTTGAGGTAAAATAACATTAAAATGCGACCATTGCTTTTCAAAAACATGTAACAAACAAATGTCTGCTTTATACAATTTTGCCATAAAAGCACCATGTTTAACCGCTAATAAGGACGTTTCCGAAAAGTCAATCGGAATTAATATTTTTTGTATTTTAAATGCTGTCATATTTTTTTATTTATTGTTTGATTCTATTTTATACTTATCGTGATTTTTACACTTCAAAAAAATAATTTTTCGAAGCTTCTTTTTTTATCAATACGGAACAAAAGAAGTGGTGTCTTTTTTCATAGACGGAATGATACTAATCACAGGAATATCGGACGTATTGATGATTTCTTGAGCCGCTGATCCAATAAAATATTTCGTAAATTCCACTTCTTGTTGCGTCATAATCATAATCAAATCGCCTTCCACTTTGTTAGCGTAATCAATGATATTTTGTCCGAGCGATTCTTCGCCTTTAATTCCTTTTATGATTTCTGCGGTACATTCGATACCCGTTTTTTCAATGAAGTTTTTCACCTGTCCGAGTTGGCGCGTTAAACGATTTACCACAAATTCATCCGTTGTAAATAAAACAGAAATAATACGAATAGCAGCTTTGTTACCCAATTTTGCAAATTCGATCGCTTTGGTTACTTTTTCTTTTGTTTCTTTTGTTAAATCCAGTGGCAACACAATGTTTTTGCAACCATTACGATGGTGTTTCCCTTTAATTGTAATAACGGGGCATTTTGCTTCTCTCACCACGCGCAAGGCGTTGGAACCGATAAATCTCTTTTTCACACCAACGGTTCCATTGGTTCCCATGATAATCATCACCGCCTTCACCAATTCGGCGATTTCTACAATTTTATCGTAAATAACTCCACGAGCAATTAACACATTGATCTTTATTTTTGTCTTTTTTTCTGTTTCGGTAGCCAATTCGTTCATTTTGGCTTCAATTTTCTTTTTCATAGAAGCCTCTTCCGATTTACCGAATAATTTAGACAGCACATTGGAGTCGTCCACCACGTATAGCATGGTAATTTCCGCTTTGTATTCGCGCGCCAAGTTGTACGATTGTTCGAGTGCAATAAGGGATTGATCCGAAAAGTCAATCGGTACTAAAATTTGTTTTTTTGTGGTACTCATAAGTAATAACTATTTTGGTAGATATGCAAAAATAAGCTTTTATATAGATATAATGCAAAAATATTTTTCGAATTAGAAGAAGGTCTATTTTCGATTCTTTTTATCCATTTTAAACACGCTCGAAAAAATATTTTTTTCGATGGAATCAAACTTAATTCCTCTGCGTTGCATTACTTTTTCGGCAACTGCACAAGCTCTATCTAATTTATAATCCGTAAAACCTTGCACTCCTCCCCAAGAAAAAGAAGGAATAAATTTTGGAGGAAATCCTGCGCCAAAAACATTTGCACTCACGCCAACAACCGTACCTGTATTAAACATTGTGTTAATGCCGCATTTAGAATGATCTCCCATAATCAATCCACAAAATTGCAAACCTGTATTTTCAAAATTATTTTTTCGATAATTCCATAATTGAACGTCCGAGTAATTATTTTTTAAATTGGAATTATTCGTATCCGCACCCAAATTGCACCATTCTCCAATCACCGAATTTCCCAAAAAACCATCGTGCGCTTTGTTCGAATAACCAAAAATAACGGAATTATTTATCTCTCCTCCAACCTTCGAATGTGGACCAACAGTAGTAGCTCCGTAAATTTTCGTTCCCATTTTAAGTGTGGCATGTTCGCCTAAAGCAAAAGGCCCACGCACCAAAGAACCTTCCATAATTTCAGCATCCTTTCCTATGTAAATTGGTCCTGCAGATGCATTTAAAACAGCACATTCAACCACAGCTCCTTTCTCTAAAAAAATATTTTTTACACCAATAACGTTGTTTGTTTTTGAAATGCTTTGCGACTTTTTATTTTTAGTGAGTATTTTAAAATCAGCCTCAATGGCTTCGGCATTTTTCGAAAAAATATCATGCAAAAAACGGATTTGAAAAATTATTTTTTCGCGACTGTTTTTTTTGATTGCTTTTTTTTCGAAGGCTTGAAAAATTATTTTTTGAGAGTCCTCGAAATTTATTTTTTCGCTGGTATGAAAAGCGATAAGCGTGTTTCCGTGCTGAAGAATTTCGTTCGGCTTTATTTTTTTTATTTCTTCAACAAGTGATTGATTTGGTAAAACACTTCCGTTAATCCACACATTGTTTTTTCCTTTTTGAGGAGCTTCCGGAAATTTTTTTTTCAAATAAGAACTTGTTTCCGAAAATGTTTTTTCGCCTAAAAAATATTCCCACTTTTCGCGAATGGTAAGGATTCCAATGCGAATGTCTGCAATCGGCCGCGTAAAAGTAAGCGGCAATAAATTTTCTCTTACCTCCGCATCATCGACTAAAATATAATTCATAGAAAAATTATTTTACGCCCATTTTTTTCGAAATCTCTTTCGGAATAATTGCTTTATTCACCATGATATCGGTCGTATTCATCATCACGTAAGCCGCCGAAACGAAAAAATAACCGTTCAAATCATTTCCTTTTAAGCCCCAAGAGTTTTTCACTTTATAATATTTGGTTCCATCTTGCGCCTTGTAAATACCCACAATTTGCATTCCATGATCATCTTGCGTTACGTAATTATCAAAATCTTTTTGACGTTCTTCTTGCGTTACATTCATTTGCTCTACGGGATGTAAAAACAAACTGTCTATTTGCGCTTTGCTTGTAAAATCACTCCATTCCTTTGCTGGAAGAATTGCCACTCCATTTTTATATGAAAAACCCGGATTACTCACATCAGAACCCCAAGCAACAGTATATCCATTGTTAATGGCATTGTCGATAATTGACATTAAATCCGTTAATGGCACATTGTAATCTTCATCCCAAGCCCAGTTGTCTTGCACTTCCAACGGAAATTGAGTGTAAAACGGATGGTGTGTAAACGAAGTGATTTCCAAATAATCTTCCGGATGCAAACCCAATGATTTCAAGTATGATTGTGGAGTGTACGATTTCCCTTGATACTCAAATGTAGTTGGTAATGGACCTAAATATGCATTCAAAATATTATCGAAAGCGGTATGCCATTCTGCAGATATTTTTCCACTCGGTGCGCTAATAACTGCATCCAAAAAGGCTTTCAAGGCTTTGTCCAATTCATCGTGATTGTATTTTTTTTGTTCATCCGGCAAACCATTGTAAACAGCATTGGGCACTGCTCCGTATTTTTCCATCACACTGCGTACATCGTGCGCTTCACCGCCTGGACCAAACGTTAAATTTCCGTGCATACGCACATATTTTTCAGCTTTATCGGAATAAGTATGCCAAACGGTAAACATTTCCGACAAGTCCATATCCTCTTTACCCATGCGGATAAGCTCCGATTCAAAAAAAGAAGTAGTGGAAAAATCCCAACACGTTCCAGTTTGACTTTGATCTTTTACAGAAGTGGCTTCGATGTCTTTTACGGCTGTAAAAATATATCCTCCACCTTTTTTATTGTATATTTTTGTGGTATCAGTTTGTGCATTTAAAGTGATTGAAAAACCAATCCCAATAAGCAAAGCAAGGTTTAATTTTTTTGTCATTTTCAGATATTTTATTTTTTATATTTGGTTTTCCGCTGCTGCGGGATTTGTTTTCTTATTCAACATATCAATGTACGTATCCACATTTCTCAAAAAATATTTCATGCCTTTTGAAAGGTCTGTTTCAATCATCAAATCATATATTTCACTGAATTCTTCCGTGTATTTTCCCACTTTGCATTTCGACTTAGAAATCGCAGCGATGTATGTAAGCGGAAAGCAATCGTGAATGTTTAAATCCAATAAAATATCGTGTTCTTCTGCAATAAAATTGTTGATGTATAAATCCGTTGGTTTTTGAAACCACGTTAATTCCTTGGCTGAAAAAAAAGTGTAGTCCAATTTCGAATAACTCATCGACATTAATTCTTTGGTGGTGAAATAGCCGATTATTTTTACTTTTTTTCGCAACTCTTTTAAATAGGTTACGTATTTTTTTACGAGTTCAAATTCTTCTCTGTCGTCTGCATTAAAAAGCAATGCAACTGTTTTCGCTTCGGACAAATTCAACATGGTTTTATCCCGATGCATCGAAGCGATTTCTTTTTGCAAGAAACGTTTGCCGAAATTTTCTTTTACTTTTTGAATCAGAGCCACCTTCGTTCACTTTACCTCACAAATGTATATATTTTTGATGAAATTACTCTTTCAAAAATAGAGCTTGAAAAATTATTTTTTCGAGGCACTTATTTTACACTCAAAAATTCCTTGAAATCGCTAAATTTGCTTCGTGAAAACTTTTAACATTCCCGAATTTTACAAAAGTGCCATCATCGGAAAAATCAAGGAAACCCGTAAACTGCGCGATCCTAAAAAAAAAGATTTCTCTCCTACTCTGCTTGATTTAGGCAACATTCGATTTTACATTGCGCGGCATTTTGGTTTTTGTTACGGTGTTGAAAACGCTATCGAAACCGCTTTTAAAGCGATTGAAGAAAATCCCGAAAAAAAAATTTTTTTATTGAGTCAAATGATTCACAATCCGGAAGTGAACAAGGATTTGACGGAACGCGGCGTGAAATTTATTATGGATACTTCTGGCAAACAAATTATTCCGTGGGAAGAGTTGAATGCGAATGATATTGTGATTATCCCAGCTTTCGGAACCACACTTGACATCGAAAAAAAGCTCAAAACAATTGGAATGGAACTGCAAAAATACAACACCACTTGTCCTTTTGTAGAGCGCGTTTGGAAGAAATCTGAAAAGTTAGGACAAGAAAATTACACGATAATTATACATGGAAAATACAATCACGAAGAAACGCGTGCTACGTTTTCGCACAGCGAAATAAATTCGCCTTGCATCATTATTAAAAATATGGAAGAAGCTGTAAAATTAGCTGATTTCATCCTCAAAAAAATAAATTTAGAAGTGTTTAATTCGTTTTTTAAAAATCGTTATTCCGAAAATTTTAATCCGGAGAGAGATTTAGAAAAAATTGGCGTGATAAACCAAACTACCATGTTGGCAACGGAAACGCAAGACATTGCCGACTTTTTAAAAAAGACAATGATCGAAAAATACGGCGCTGAAAGTTTGAAAAATCATTTTGCTGATACACGCGATACGCTTTGTTACGCCACGAATGAAAATCAAGAAGCGACGTATCATTTACTAAAAGAAAATGCTGATTTAGCAATTGTAGTGGGCGGTTACAACAGTTCTAACACATCGCACATTGTAGAATTGTGTGAACAAAAATTACCGACATTTTTTATTTCTTCAGCAAATGAAATTGTATCGAAGGAAAAAATAAATCATTACAATTACCATCAACGCAAAGAACTTTGTACCGAAAATTATTTTCCTAAAAAAAATCCAGTAACTGTACTTTTAACAAGTGGCGCTTCGTGTCCAGATGCTGTGATTGAAGCAGTTCTAAAAAAGATAATTTCCTTTTTTGAAACTGAAAAGCAATTGGAAGAAGCCTTGAAAAACTGGGAACTTCTTTAATTTCTGTTGTCGAAAAAATATTTTTTCGAGACGTTATTTTTAGTAAATAAATTCTCCAACTTCGCTTTTAATGGTGAGTTGTTTTTTATCAGATGCCTCTACAAATCCTATTATTTGAGCATCAATTCCAAATGATTTTGAAATGTCAATAATACTTTGTGCGTGTTCTTTTGGCAAATAAATTTCCATGCGATGACCCATGTTAAATACTTTGTACATTTCTTTCCAATCGGTATTAGATTGCTCTTGTATCAAACGAAACAAAGGAGGTATCGGTAAAAAATTATTTTTTACGATGTGTAAATTATCTACAAAATGTAAAATTTTTGTTTGTCCGCCACCGCTACAATGAACCATTCCGTGAATGTTTTTACGATGCTCATCCAATACTTTTTTTATCACCGGAGCGTACGTACGAGTTGGCGAAAGCACCAATTTTCCAACAGTTGTTTCAATTTGATTTTTTTCGTGTTGAAAAATTATTTTTTCGCTGAGCTTTTTATTGCCGCTGTAAATTAAATTTTCAGGAACTGCAGCATCGTAACTTTCAGGATATTTTTGCGCCAACTGTTTTTCAAAAACATCGTGTCTGGCAGATGTTAATCCGTTACTTCCCATGCCGCCATTGTATTCTTTTTCGTACGATGCTTGTCCGTAAGAAGCCAATCCCACAATTACATCGCCTGCTTTTATATTCGCATTGTCAATCACATCACTACGTTTCATGCGACAAACAACGGTAGAATCCACAATTAATGTACGTACTAAATCGCCCACATCAGCGGTTTCTCCACCAGTGGAATAAATTCCGATTCCGTAGTTTCTCAATTCTTCCAACAAATTTTCTGTTCCATTGATAATGGCAGAAATAACTTCTCCAGAAATAAGATTTTTATTTCGTCCAATAGTCGAAGAAAGCAAAATATTATCCGTTGCACCCACACAAAGCAAATCGTCCGTATTCATCACCACAGCATCCTGTGCAATGCCTTTCCAAACCGACATATCGCCGGTTTCCTTCCAATAAATATATGCCAAAGATGATTTGGTACCAGCTCCGTCGGCGTGCATCACGATGCAATACTCTTTGTCTCCACTTAAATAATCAGGAATGATCTTACAAAATGCTTTCGGAAAAATACCTTTATCAATATTTTTAATCGCATTGTGAACATCTTCCTTAGAAGCGGAAACGCCACGTAAATTATATTTCAATTGATTGTCCATATCGTTTATAAAAAAAACATCCCGACAAAAATCGGGATGTTTTTAGAGATTCAAAAATTGGTTTCAAAAATTATTTTTTCACTGTTACTTTTTAGGTGTCGTTGCATTGTTATTATTTGTTGGGGACGGAGTTGTTGGCGCTGGTGTTGATCCGCCATTCTCGTCAGAATGATCGTAATCTTCTGTTTCACCTTTTACTTTAATAATTTGCGTTGGCGTTGTTGTTTTATTAGTGTCTTTCGGATTGTGATAATCAGTACTTAACACTCTGAAAGAAGTCCTTCTATTTTTTTGGAAAGCGGCTTCTTTTTCTTCTTTCGTTTTCATTTTATTGATTTCTTTCATAGAAACCAATGGACGATCGAATGCCCAACCTTTTGGCGTCATACGCACAGAATCAATTCCTTTAGAAATCAAATAACTAACGCAAGATTGTGCCCGCGCTTGAGAAAGTTTGATGTTGAGTGCTCTACTACCACGTTGATCCGTGTTTGCATCCAACTCAATTGTGATAGTTGGATTGTCCACCAATGTTTGATAAAGTGCATTCAAAGAATCTTTTGATTCTGGTCTCAAAGTAGCTTTGTTTACGTCATATAATACTTGAGGGAAAGAAATTTCTTTTCCTTTCGGAGCCGATTGCAACTCAAAATTATGTATGAAAATTTTCGCCTCGTTTACACCCACTGTTGTTTCTTTGGCACTACTGTTAGCCGTTTTGATAAAATCTGTAGCACTGGCAGAAATCACATAAGATGTATTCGGGTTTACGTAACGATCTTTGCCATTTTCAGCAAATTTATACATACCCGCTTTATCCGTAGTAGCTTCTACAGAAGAACCGTCGGAACCCAATAATTTAACTGTAGCATTTGGGATAGGTTGTTTGGATTCTTTATCCGCAACTACACCTTGTATTGTAAAAATTAATGGAGGTAATACAAATGAATAAATATCATCGCTTCCTTTTCCGCCATCGCGGTTGGAAGATAAATAACCTCTTTCATTCTTTCCGTCAAAAATAATGGCAAAATCATCTCCAGAAGAATTGATAGGATATAACATATTGGTAACTTTTCCCCATTTGTCATCGCCTATTTTTTGAGCGCTATAAATATCTAATCCGCCCATTCCAAGATGTCCATTGGAAGAAAAATACAAGGTATTGTCGTCGCGTATATAAGGATACATTTCATCTTGAGGAGTGTTAATTTCTGGTCCGGCATTGATTGGATTTCCCCATTTTTTTGCTTTTTTATCGTATTTAGAAAACCAAATGTCTTTTCCACCTTGTCCGCCTGGCATATCTGAAGAGAAAAATAAAGTCATTCCATCTTCTGAAATAGAAGGATGTCCGAAGGCAAAACTATCTACGCAAAAAGGTAATAACTCAGGATCTCCCCAACCGCTTCCTTTTTTTGTAGCCACGTAAAGTTGACATTTAGCTTGCGAGTTTTTAACTACTCCGCAGCGTGTAAAATAAATCATTTTGTCCTTATTGTCCATTTCTGCTGCACCTTCGTTGTATTCCGAATTTATAGGAGCAGCTAAACTTACAGGTGTACTCCACTTTCCATTTTTATCAACGGTTGTAGTATATAAATCGCTGTATGTTTGTCCTGTATTTAAGTCGGTTTTATCTCCGATAGCTCCAGGTCTGGTAGATGAAAAAATCAAAGATTTGTGTTTTCTATCTCCATAAGCAGGAGCAAAATCTTCATCTCTCGAATTAATCATCGACATATTTTCTACATCGTAACGAGTAGGATTGTCTTTCCATTTTTGAGCCAACTCACAAGATTTAGCGCCATCTTCACCTCTTGGATCAGAAGGAACCATTTGCTTGTAATTATTGTACTCGATAAGTGCCTCATCGTATTTGCCGTTTATTTTTTTCATATCCGCCAAATAAAGTGTTGCTTTTGGGTCTGGATATTTTGCCTTTACGGCTTTTTGATACCACGATTCTGCTTGTTTCGTATCATTGATGTCTTTATAACATTCTGCTGTCTGGAAAATAATACGCGCTTTCTCATCTTTCTTTTTCACTTTAGCGTATGCCTTTTTGTATAACTCAATGGCATTGAAGTATTGCTGACCTTGGAATGCCATGTCTGCATCCTTCGTGAAATTCTTTTGTGCTTTCACACTTACTGAACTCATTGAAAAAACAAATACAGCGATAAAAAAAACGGAGAGTTGTTTGGTTATTTTCATAAATCTTTTTTTTAATTTTTATCAATTTTACGGCTGCTAAAGTAATTAATAATTTGAAACAAAAAAATTAAAAGTCAAAAAAAGCCGCTTCATCGCCCAAATGAGTAAAATGATGTATAGTTATCACCTATAATTAAGTATGAAAGAATATTTTTTCAAGCATCTTTTTATCCTTCTATAAAAAAAACGTTGTAATCTGGACAAATACAGAAAATAATTCCGCTAAATTTCTCGGATTTTTATTACTTTTGCAGCCTTAAATTTTAAGGATTCAAAAAAATAATTTTTCTTCGTATGATTTCTGTCAGTAATTTATCGGTTAGTTTTGGAGGAAGAAATCTGTATGAAGATATTTCTTTCTTGATCAATCGCAGAGATAGAATCGGTTTGGCGGGGAAAAATGGCGCTGGAAAATCTACCTTGTTAAAAATTCTTGCTGGCGGACAAAAACCTTCTACTGGTGATGTGTCCATGCCAAGTGGCTGTTCTATCGGCTATTTGCCGCAAGACATGACGCACAGTTTGGGAAAAACTGTTTTTGACGAAGCCGCAACCGCTTTTGATGAAGTGAAACGTTTGGAAAAACGCCTCGAAGAAATCAATGAAGAGCTTGGTATTCGCACCGATTACGAAAGTGATGCGTATATGAATTTAATCACGGAGCTGAACGATGTAAACGAACATTTGAATGTGTTGGGCGCTTACGCGAAAGATGCAGAAATTGAAGTAACCCTTATGGGACTTGGTTTTGAGCGAAAGGATTTTACGCGTCTGACGGATGAATTTAGCGGCGGTTGGAGAATGCGAATCGAATTGGCAAAAATTTTATTGAAAAAACCCGACGTTATTTTACTCGATGAGCCGACCAATCACTTGGATATTGAAAGTATTCAATGGTTAGAAGATTTTTTGAGAAATTATTATGCAGCGGTGGTGATGGTATCGCATGATAAATTTTTCTTGGATAATATTACCACACGCACCATCGAAATTTCTGCTGGAAAAATTTTCGATTACAAAACAAATTATTCGAAATATTTAGTACTTCGCAAAGAGCGCAAAGAGCAACAAGAATCTGCTGCAAAAAATCAGCAAAAATATATTGAGAAAACGGAGCAATTAATTGATAAATATCGGGCGAAAGCCAACAAAGCATCCTTCGCACAATCGCTGATAAAGAAATTGGATAAGTTGGAAATTGTAGAAGTGGATGAAAATGATAATGCGTCGATTCGTTTTTATTTTCCGCCTGCGGCACGTGCTGGAAAAGTGGTGGTGGAAGCGAGTCATTTGAAAAAAGCATACGGTGAAAAAATAATTTTTAGCGACATCGATTACATGATTGAGCGGCAAGAAAAAATTGCTTTTGTGGGACGTAATGGTGAAGGAAAATCAACGATGATGAAATTGATTGCAGGCATCGAAAAATATGATGGCTCGCTGACAACTGGACACAATGTGGAGATTGGTTATTATGCGCAAAATCAAGCAGAAGAATTGGATCCGAGTAAATCTGTTTTTGAAACGATTGATGACATTGCTGTTGGAGAAGTTCGAAAAAATGTGCGCAGTTTATTAGGCTCTTTTTTGTTTGGTGGTGATGATGTAGATAAAAAAGTGAAAGTGCTTTCGGGTGGAGAAAAAGCACGTTTGGCGATGTGTAAATTATTGTTGCATCCGTATAATTTATTGTTGTTGGATGAGCCGACAAATCACTTGGATATGCGCTCGAAAGATGTGCTGAAAAACGCTTTGTTGAAATACGATGGAACGATGATTGTGGTATCGCATGATCGTGATTTTTTGCAAGGACTTACTTCCAAAGTTTTCGAATTTAAAAATGGAACGATTAAGCCGCATATTGGCGATGTAAACGAATATTTGAAGAATAGACAAATTTCGAATTTGGCAGATTTAGAGAAAAAAGAAAAAACAATTACTCCTACTTTTAGCGTTCCTAAAAATGAGGAAACGCCTGCCAATAAAGAGTTGAGAAAGCAAAAAGAAAAAGATCTTAAACAAGTGCAAAATCAAATTTCTAAATCAGAAAGTGAAATTGCACGCCTCGAAAAAGAGATAAAAAACTTTGACGATAAATTGCTCGATCCAGCGCAATACAATACTATTATGAATGATGCTTCTGCTTTCGCGAAATACGAAGAATTGAAAAAAAATCTCGAAACAGAAATGAAAAAATGGGAAGAGTTACAAACGCAAGCTGAAAAAATTATTTTTTAGAAGGCTTGTATTTCCAGCAAGAAACAAGGTGATCGTTCACCATTCCGGTAGCTTGCATGTGCGCATAACAAATCGTAGTTCCGAAAAATTTAAAACCTCTATTCTTCATATCCTTACTGATTTCGTCGGATATTTCTGAGCGTGGCGGAACGTCTTTTAGCGTTTTTGGTTTATTGATAATTGGTTTTTTATTGGGCAAAAATCCCCACATATAATTACTGAAACTGCCAAATTCTTTTTGAATGTTGATGAATAATTTTGCGTTGGAAACGGCGCTGCGTATTTTTAGTTGATTGCGAATAATGCCTTCATCTTGCATCAAAAATATAATTTTTTGTTCGTCAAATTTGGCTACTTTTTTTACATCAAAATTTGCAAATGCTTTGCGATAATTTTCGCGGCGACGCAAAATAGTAATCCAACTTAAGCCGGCTTGCGCACCTTCTAAAATTAAAAATTCAAATAGTTTATTATCATCGTAAACAGGAATTCCCCATTCTGTGTCGTGATAATCCATGTAGATTTTTTCTTTTTTACACCAGTCGCAACGATTTTTTTCGATCATGAAAAATTATTTTTTTGAATTAAATCTAAATTCTTCGCTCTGCTCAATGGCAACCATAATTTGCTGAATAATTTGATCGGAATCCGCCGTATAATCCATCTTCATCGGCTCCTTAAAGCGAATGCTCAATTCCACGCCTTTCTTTTTCAGTTTCAATCCTTTTTTATCGAACGCTCTTCTAAATCCATCAATAACAACAGGAACAACAACGGGTTGAAATTTTTTCACAATGTGTGCGGTACCGCGTCTTGCAGGAACAAAAGGCGTTGTGGTACCTTGCGGAAAGGTAATTACCCAGCCATCTTCCAATGCTAAGCCGATGTTGGAAATATCTTGCATTTTAACTTGGCGATTAATATCCGTGCCTGCTTCGCGCCAAGTTCGTTTAATTGAAACTGAACCTGCGTACGCAAAAATCTTCGGTAACAATCCTGCTTTCATCGTTTCTTCCGCAGCAATAAAATACGAATTGGTGCGTGGGCGAAGTAAAAAAACAGGATTGCTAATTTTATTTTTAAACTTCCATTTTAAGCTGGAAAACACATGCAGCATCGCAATTACATCTGCAAAATACGTTTGATGATTGGACACAAACAATACATTTTTATCCTCCAAACCTTCGAGGTGTTCTGTCCCAGAAATCTTGGTTTTATTCAGCCAATTATATCTTGGAAAAGTTATGATTCCTATAAAAAAAATCAATATTCGTTTTAGGAATATGTAATGTCCGAACGCATCTTTCTTGAAAATTATCATCGCCGCTTTCGCTATTTTATTTTTTGAAAACGCGAAGGTAGTAATTAATTAAAGAGTGCTTTTTCGAAAAATTATTTTTGATTTATCTCTTAAACCAAGCCGTTATACTGTGCCTATTTTCGTTGGAAATCAATACTTCGTGCGGAATTTTATTACTGATGAAACAAACAAACGTACCATATTCTGGCGCGATGTCCGTGTATTTTTCTTCGGATTCATACATTCTTAAATAGCCGCCATCACTCGGTTTCCAATCTTTATTCAAATACAAAACACAAGAAATAACACGTGCGTCATCGTTCGAAAAACAATCTAAATGTTTTTTATAAAAACTATTCTTAGGATAAATAGCATGATGCGCTTCCAATTTATTTACACCGATAAAAAGCGCTCTGTTCAAATGTTTTCGAAGTTCTTCCATTTGATCCCAATATTTTTTTTGAGGAGCAGAAAGTTGAAATTCATCCATCCAAAAAATAAAATCATTTCGTATTTCAGAAATTATTTTTTTGTCAGAACCTTTGCCAATCGAAGCTTGCTTAAAATGTCCTTCTGAAAAATTATTTTTTTGATCGTCCAATAATTCATCTAAAATTTCATTGGATAAAAAATTTTTACTGATCGCCCAAGCTTTATCTGCCAAAGAATCCGCGAGATTGTCAAAATTATTTTCCATTTATTTTTCGAGGTGATACAAGGTTAATCCGGCAATCGGAGTTTCTAAAATTCGAGCAATGTTCACCTCTTTTTTCTGTGCAATAGCGCGTAAAATATTGCTGTTGTAAAATCCAACCGAGCCAACACAACTCATTTTTACAGTTTTATGTTGGGGATATTTACAAATATGTTTGTCGAAAAATGTTTCAAAGCAATCCGCGATGAGCTTTACGCAATAAGGATGTTGGCTATTTTGATAAACAAATTTCGCGAACGAAGCCAAAAATTTATTCGGCATGGGCTGCGAATAAACGGAATCGAAAATTTTTTCTTTGGTCAATTGAGTGCGTTCAAAAAATATTTTTTCGAGCTCTTTCGGTAATTCTTTGTTCAAATACGCTTGAATAAACGTTTTCCCGATGTGCGAACCGCTGCCTTCGTCGCCCAAAATATATCCCAAAGCCGTTCTGTTTTCAATAATTTCAGAACCATTATAATAACACGAATTAGAACCTGTTCCGAGAATAGCTGCAATGCCTTCTTCGTGTCCGCAAGCGCCGCGAGCTGCCGCTAATAAATCGTGATGTACTTCAATTGCTGCATTCGGAAAAGTAAATTGCAATGCCGATTTCACTTCTTCGCATTTCGCATTACTCGAACAACCTGATCCGTAAAAAAATATTTTTAGCGACGCCGAAATTATTTCTGATTTCAACTGTGGTAAGAAATTTTTTTTCAACTCCGCAATTATTTTTTCAGGTGAAATAAAATAGGGATTAAAGCCAATCGTATTGTATTGACTGATTTTCTGTTCCTCATCAATGAAGCGCCATTCCGTTTTGGTAGAGCCGCTGTCTGCAATTAAAATCATTTTTTGTTTTGTAATTAAATCGTTTTTTTTGTTTCAAAAAATTAATTTTTAAAACTACTATTTATTTAACGATACGACAAATCATGCGATTTATTGTTTTCAGAAAGTTGCTCCAAATCCCACGTAAACGCTTCTTCCCATGGATGGAATAATTCCAGGACCCGGATATTCGACAGTACGTATAGTAAAATATTTTTCGTTGGCGAGATTATTAATTCCAAATTTAATATTGTAATTTTTAATCTTAATAGTATTTGACCAATCCATCACCGTAAACTCAGGAATAATTCCAAACAAAGCAGTTGGACTATATACAGTATTGTTTGCATCTGTAAATTGTTTTGCCGTATTGCTGATTAAAAAAGTAGTAGAAAAACTTTTTAGCGCATACGTCCATCCGATCCGTTCAATTGTTGGAGGTGCATACTCACACTGATTTCCTTTATACAAACCATTTATATACGTTGCATTGTCGTAGGCAAAGGAGTTGAAAAAACTAAAACTTCCAATTTTTGATTCGGGCGCAAATAATTTTACA
Organism: Bacteroidia bacterium; assembly: GCA_039924845.1. Taxonomy (NCBI): domain Bacteria; kingdom Pseudomonadati; phylum Bacteroidota; class Bacteroidia; species Bacteroidia bacterium. The sequence continues at coordinate 12,459 of JBDTAC010000047.1, read as the reverse complement.
AGATTTAATTCTACGTAACTTTCTACTCCCAAGTGTACTGCGTCCGCCACATTGGTTTCGTAGGAATACATATTTCCGTTGGCATCTTTTAAATCTTCAAAAGCAATGGCATTATTGTACGCCATATAAAAACCGCTCACATCAAAACTGAAGAAATTTTTAATGCTTCCTCTCCAACCTAAATCTGCATTATAACCACTGATGTCTTTTAGATTTGGATTTATTTTTGCGTTTGTATCCAATCCAAGTGGATATAGAAAAGAATATTCTATCGGCGTATAAGCCTGAGAAAGATTAGCATAGATATTAGTAGTAAAAGAGGTTTTGAATTGGATTCCCAGTCCGCTTAAAAATAAATACCTCACTTTATTTTCATTGATGTTGATTATCGAATCTTGATTGTTTGTAACGTATCCAGAAGCTTTAGATTGCAAGTATTCCAATCGGGCACCTGGCGTTATAGACAAACGGTTACCAAAATGAAATGTGTTTTCAATATAAGGCGCAATATTAGTGGATGAAAAATTAATTTTTTTAGGATAAAATGAAGCAGAATCCGCAAAATCGAAATTAGAGGCGGTATTTCCTTTTCCTCCTTCTTCACGATTCATAGAACCATAAAAAAATCGTATTCCGGCATCCATAACAGAATGTACTTTTCCGATGTTATACTTATTTACCAATCGTAATTCAGTAGTCGAATTTCTAAAATACTCGTGCAAAACTTCACGCGGCTGATAGGTTAAAGTAGCTGGATTGATGGTATCCATTGACGCTGGTCCACCATCTTCATTTCTCCATACAATACTTCTCGAGCTGAAATTTTGTACTGATTTTAAAAATAATGTTGTGTGGTCATTGATACTATAATCCGCCGTAAGCGCGACAATATTCCAAGGCGTAGTAAGCCAATTACGGGTACGAAACGATTGATCAGGGTTTTGATTAAACTCAGCATCGTCCAATCCGCCGGGCATGTGTAATTGATTTCGCAAAAAAGAATATTCTAATCCGATTTTAAATTTATTATTTGCCTTGTATTCCAATCTTCCAAATCCTGTAACTTGTTCAAAATCGGAATTTGGTCTCCAGCCTGATGAATATTCCCCTTCTACAAAAGCATAATAACTGATTTTTTTATATGTCCCTCCAATGGAATTAAAAGAATTCATCAATCCATAACTACCACCTGTCTCTTCCGTTGTAAACTGAAAGGGTTTATCTGTAGGAGCGCTTTTAACAATGTAATTTACTACACCACCAAACTGCGGACCGAATTCCAGCGCAGATGCTCCTCGTGTAATTTCAATGCGTTCAATGGCTTCCAGCGGCGGTAAATAATAGGATTCCGGATATCCATAAATATCGCCGGTTATATTATAACCATTTTGACGCGTATTTGTTTCGATGGATTGAGTAGGATTTAAACCTCTAAAACCAATGCCATTGGAAGGAAATCCGCCTCCTTCTGTTTCAGAATAATTGGATCCTGGAACTCTACCCAATATTTGTCGTGGATTATTTTGCGCCGTATTTGCATTCAAACTGTCCAATATCAACACTTCGTTTTTTTTACCGGAATAAATAACACCGTCGTGTACTTCCGCCAGATGTCCCATTCCTGTGATGGATTGTACACCATTGATAACGACCTCATTCAAAAAATTAATTTTTTCAGATACACTAAAATCAAGTTCAGATAATTGATTTTCTTTTATATTGACTTTTTTTGAAATAGCTTTAGATCCTGTGATACTAAGTAAAACGCTATATGTTCCAACAGGAATTTTTACTATCTGATAGTTTCCTTCTTCATTACTTTGTGTAACAAAATTTGTATTCTGTATCACTATATTCGCGTAAACAATAGCTTTACCACTACTATCTTTTACAGTGCCTTTTAAATTTCCAGTCTGCGCAAAACAAAGTCCAGCTTGCACAATCAAACAAATAATGAGGACGTATTTTATTTTATTCATCGATTATTTTATTTAGAATTAATATAAATAATAATTTTCGACAAAAGTAGAAGAAGAAAAAAGCGGATGCAATACCTTAAAAAAGGTATTTAATTTTCGGAGGAAAAAAGAAATTTATTTGGAGAAATCAATTGCTCGCGAACAGCGTACAAAACAACACCAGCAGTATTGTTAATGCCCAATTTACTCATAATATTTTTGCGATGCGTAGTAACAGTATGTGTGCTCAAAAAAAGTTTTTCGGCAATCTGTTTATTGGAATAACCTTCTGCCACGCATTTAATAATTTCCATTTCGCGATCGGTAATATTGATACCGCTGCAAAAAGAAGTAGAAGGAAAATTTTCAGGATCCTCTTTTTTATCAGACAACATCGCATTCACAATTTGTCCGCACAAAAATTTTTCTCCAGAAGCAGTTTTATATATCGCTTCCGTAATTTCCTCTTTGTCACAATCTGTGAGTAAATAACTGATAACACCTTGTTCCAGCGCTTTCGAAATAGCATTTTTAGATTCCAATGTATTGATTGCCAAAACGTGTAAAGACGTGTATTTCTTCTTTATTTGTTGGATGATTTCTATTTTAAAAGAAGGAGTTGAAAAATCAATTATCAAAATAGAAGTTGGATATAATTTTAATTTCTCCAAAAGCTCTTCTTTGTTTTGCGCTTCGGTCATCCATTCAAAATCACTGCAATCTGCAATCACCGATTCCAGACCTTTACGGAGGAGATAATTGCTTCCAGCTACAACGATTTTTATTTTTTTCATTATTTAGAATAATTTTAAATAATTAATTCCCGACAAAAATAAGAATATAAAACACATCTTCAAAAATTATTTTTCAAACAAAATATTTTTCACCTTCCACAGCCAAAACAGTGTTCGAAAAAATATTTTTTGCCTCGGCTAATAAAGGTTCTAACTCTTTGTAACGTGCCGAATAATGTCCAATAATCAACTGTTTCACTTCTGCTTTCAGCGCTATTTCGCCTGCTTGCGCGGCGGTAGAATGGAAAGTAGCTTTCGCTCTCGCCAACATATTTTGCATAAACGTAGCTTCGTGATACAATAGATCTACTTTTTTTATTTGTTCAATAATGGATTCATCGTAACAAGTATCGGAACAATAGGCATATTTTCTGGTAGGAAAAGAATCCAGCGTAAGTGCCGCATTCAAAATTATTTTTCCATCTTCACAAATATAATCTGCTCCGCTTTTAATGTTATTTATTTCAGAAACGGGAATGGAATATTCTTCTATTTTTTCTTTAATAATATTCCGTTGATTTTCTTTTTCGCTGAAAATAAATCCGCAACACGGAACTCGGTGATTGAGAATAATGGTAGAGACAAAAAGTTTTTCATCTTCATAAATAATTTCGCTTTTATCGTATTTCAGTGGATGATAGACGATTTTATAATTCAATCTCGTATCGGAATGTTTGTAATTTATCTCGATGATTTCTTGCAGTTCCGCTTGCGCATAAATATGTAAATCGTTGGTTCTGCCCAATAAGTGCATACTGGCGAGCAATCCGGGTAAACCGAGGTAATGATCGCCATGCAAATGACTGATAAAAATATGGTTGATCCGTTGAAACTTTATTTTGAATTTGCGCAATTGAATTTGCGTCGCTTCGGCACAATCAATCAAAAAAAACCGCTCAGCATGATTGACAAGCTGAGCGGTTGGGTTACGTTTAGAAGTGGGTGTTGCAGAACTACAACCTAAAATAGTAATATCAAAAGGATGCATTATTTTCCAGCAACAATCATCCGTTTGGTGATGCTCGTTTTTCCGTTATTTAATGAATACATATAAATTCCAGAAGGAAAATCGTTGGCTGATAACTCGTAAGAATTATATCCTTTTTCTGCTTGAAATTTAGATTGCATTATTAAAGTACCCAACACGTTATACACGGATAAAGTCATCGGCGCAACAGTCGGCATAGTAAAAATAATTTTGGTTGTTTGTGTAAAAGGGTTCGGACTATTTTGTCCTACCTCAAATTTTGTCATATCTAATGTTGCAATGCCGGTAGCGTTCAATATTTTTATTTTATAATAATTGATATGTTCCGGAATTGGAGTACCAGATCCACCTATATAAGCATTTACAGTAGCTGATAAATGCCACGTTCCCGTATCTGCAACGGTCGGGTTTCCTGAAATAAGCACACAGCCTTTTGTTCCGCCTTTCCAAGAGCAATGGTTAGGGTTACAAATATAAGTGAAGCCACCCACGGGAGGAAATCCGGTAAAATTAATCAATACTAAAGAGTCAATCGGAATGGGAATACCTGAAACAACTGTGTCCGTAGGAACAACAACCGTCATGGTAGTAGCATAAGCGGTACCTACAAAACCATTCGGTAATCCCTGCGCGCTATCGGGATAAATTCCGCCTGCTGTTTGCGGACCAGGAGTACATTGTGCGTTTGAATTGGTTAAACCAACAAATGCAACAGAAACAATAAGTAAGAGTATTTTTTTTATCATTTTTATATGTTTTTTAAGTTCGAGAAATTATTTTTTAATCCTACAAATATACTTTTTTTTTGTAAAAATATCGATTTTCTGTTTTTAAAATTAAAAGTATTATTTACCTCTTTTTAGAGAATAAAAAATCTATTTTTGTTCGTTCATCATCAAGATGAAAAAGAATTTTTAAAATTAGTATAAATACCAATGACAACAATTATCGACGGCAAGCAAGCTTCGCTACAAATACAAGAAGAATTAGCGAAAGAAGTGGAGAAAATAAAAATTTCGGGTGGTAAAATTCCACATTTAGCAGCTATTTTAGTGGGGAATGATGGAGCGAGCGAAACATACGTGTCTGGAAAAGTAAAAGCTTGTGAGCGCGCCGGTTTTCATTCTACTTTAATTCGTTTGCCAGAAAATACATCAGAAAAAGAATTGGTGGAAGAAGTAAAAAAGCTCAATGAAAATAAGGATATTGATGGATTTATTGTGCAATTGCCACTTCCGAAACACATATCAGAACAAAAAATAATCGAAACTATTTTACCCGAAAAAGATGTAGATGGCTTTCATCCGCAAAGTGTCGGAAAAATGTTGTTAGGAATGGATACGTATTTGCCAGCAACACCTTACGGAATCATACAATTAATGGAACGTTATAAAATAGAAACGTCTGGAAAAAATTGCGTTATTATTGGTCGAAGTCATATTGTAGGTTCGCCTTTAAGTGTGTTGATGTCGCGCAATAATTACCCTGGAAACGCCACCGTTACGCTTTGCCACAGTAAAACAAAAGACTTGAAAAAAATTACACTGGAGGCGGATATTATCATTGCAGCATTGGGGAAACCAGAGTTTTTAACAGCAGATATGGTGAAACAAGGCGCAGTTGTAATTGATGTAGGTATTACGCGCGTGGTTTCCGATAAAACAAAAAGCGGCTATAAATTAGTAGGCGATGTAAAATACGAAGAAGTAGCGCCGAAATGTAGTTTCATTACTCCCGTTCCTGGCGGCGTTGGTCCCATGACCATTGCCTCATTACTTACAAACACGCTGAAAGCAGCCACTCAAAAGGGGTGTTGAAAAAATAATTTTTCAAACGCTATATTTCTTGCATCTGAAAGTAAAAAAAGTGCTGCAAAAAGTTCCGTATGACGTTCTTTTTAAAATTGATAAAATATTTAATCATTATCAATTTTCCATTGTCAATTATTTTTTCATCTTGTAAATTTCGCTTCGTAAACACCAATATTATCGGCATAATCCGTTAAAACGACTTTAAAAATATGTTCTCCTGCAGTAATGGAATTATCAAAATCATAATACAATTTATTTTTTTTCGGATTGTATTGCATCAACACCCATTTTCCGTCGATGGTGCCTCGATAACTTTTTATGCCCGATAAATTATCGCTCATTTGTACTTCAATATCGGTTGCTTTACTCATGTCTTTTCCGGGAAAAATGTTCAGCGGTTTCGCCACGGGCGCAACAGTGTCTAACATAATTGTAAATGTTCCGAATGTTTTTACCTCGGCTTTTACATACCCGTCGCTCCACACTCCACCTTGGCTGGACGCGTATTTCCCGTTTAACAATACAATGACTGCTTTGTTTTGAAATTCCTTTTTAATTTCTTTCGATGGTTTAATTTCCAAGGTGTATGCTTCACTCAGCGGGACAAATTTATTTTGAATGGTACAAAGTGGCGCCAATTCTCTGCGTGTCTCTGCAGGTTCTGATTTGCAATAAAATTTCAAATCATCAAATAAACAATTCGGCGGAATTTGAACATAAAAGTCGCTTGTTTTGTAGCAATTATTTTTGGTGCAATCGAAATTCGATTCGTATTTCTGAATGCTATCCTTGCTCGGAAATATTTTATTTGCACTTTCGCTTTTCGCGGAAAAATCAAGCACAGACGTGTTTCCGGCAATATCTTTGACAATGTATTTGAGTTGATGAATTTTATCATCCGAAAAATGAACGACTCCTTTATTCACCACATCTTTATAAATGGGCAAAGAATTATTTTTCGATAAAAAACTTTTTTGAAATGCTTTTCTTGTTCTTAAAATATCCGGATAATCAATGAATGCGGCTACATAACGACTTTTACTGAAATCCAATTCTTTCATATCGCTATAATAAATTATTTTTCCGTCCACTTGTAATTCGATGGAAAAAACGCCGTCTTCATTGGCAGATCCGTTCATCATATCGTAAGTATCAATCGCAAAACCAATATTTCCATGAAGAATTATCGTGTCCTTATTTTTCAAAAAATACTTCTCGGCAAGTTCTGAAACAGGAAAACGTTCCACTGTATTTTCATCATTTACACTACTTGCACTGTCCAAAGGATAAATGGAAATGGCATTTATTTTTGGTGCGATATTGTCTTTCACCGCAAAACCAAAAAGCAAAGGATTTAAAGGATGCTCAGTTTTAGCATCACGAATTTCGAAATGTAAATGCGGTCCGGTAGAACCGCCAGTGTTTCCCGAAAAAGCAACAATTTCGCCTTTCTTCACCGGAATATCGGTCGGTTTTAAATCAAAATCCACAGCAAATAATTCCAAGCGATATTGCTCTTTCCGTAAATATTTTGTGATGCTGTCGTTGTAAGCACTTAAATGTCCGTAAACGGAGACTAAACCATTTGGATATGTAATATAAAGTGCATTTCCGTAACCCCAAGGAGAAACGCTGATGCGCGAAACGTAGCCATCCGCAATGGCGTAAACCTTTAAACCTTCCACTCCATTTGTTTTTATATCAATGCCAGTATGAAAATGATTGGGACGAATTTCACCGAAATCACCGGCTAATTTGAGCGGAATATCTAAGGGCGCTTGAAAATAATTTTTCGGAAATTCATCTTGCGCATTTGTGTTGAAAATAATTATCAAAAATAAAAAGAGGATAAAAATCGTTTCGAAAAAATAATTTTTTGAACGCCTTTTTTTGATCAACGATTTCATAATTAGATTTTAAATTTGTTATGATAAAAGTATTTGACAAACACGGTCGAAAAAAAAAATTCCGAAGAAGATTTGCACAAACAAAAGTTCATGAAACTAAAATTCGGAAAAAGCTGTTAGAAAAAATAATTTTTCAAACGTTAAATTGCGTTAAATTTGTCCTTCAACAATTTTAAAATGCGTATTGATATATTGACTCTTTTTCCGCAAATGTTCGAAAGTCCTTTCAGTCATTCGATTGTAAAGCGCGCCATCGAAAAAAAAGTGGTGGAAATAAATTGTATAGACTTACGTGATTTTTCAACTAACAAACACCGTACAGTGGACGATTACGCTTACGGTGGCGGCGCAGGAATGGTGATGATGGTGGAACCGCTTGCCAATTGCATCGAAAAATTAAAATCAGAACGCGCTTACGATGAAGTGATTTACATGAGCCCTGATGGCGAAAAACTCAATCAACCTCTGGCAAATCGGATTTCTACATTCAAAAATATTATTTTGCTTTGCGGGCATTACAAAGGCATTGACGAGCGCATTCGTCAGTATTTTATTACGAAGGAAATTTCGGTGGGAGATTATGTTTTGTCGGGTGGAGAATTAGCAGCAGCAATCGTTTGCGACGCAATTGTACGTTTAATTCCAGGTGTTATTTCGGATGAAACCTCAGCTCTTTCCGATTCGTTTCAAGATAATTTAATTGCACCACCCGTGTATTCGCGCCCTGCAGATTACAAAGGTTTAAAAGTACCCGATATCCTACTTTCTGGCAACGAGCGAGAGATTGACAAATGGCGACATGAGCAATCTATCGAGCGAACAAAAACCCGCAGACCAGATTTACTTCGTGATTAAACGTTGATTCAGTTGAGAATAACGCTTTCAAAAAAATAATTTTTCAAACAAGAAAATAGTATATTTGTTCCTTGATGAACTTTGTCAATCCACTCTTTCTTTTCGCACTTTCCGCGATTTCCATTCCCATCATTGTTCATCTTTTCAACTTTCGGAAATTCAAAAAAATATATTTCACGAACGTTAAATTTTTACGAGAAGTACAGCAAGAATCCCAATCTAAATCACGTTTACGGAATTTATTGATATTACTTTGCCGCATTTTGGCGGTGATTTTTTTAGTACTCGCTTTCGCGGAACCTTTTATTCCTAACAAAAACGGAAAAATAATTACAGGCGATAAAGCCATCAGCATTTACATCGACAATTCATTTAGCATGAATGCGATGAATAAAAGTGGCAGTTTGTTGGACGAATCCAAACGAAAAGCACTCGAAATTATTCAGGCATATAAACCGACTGATCGCTTTCAATTATTGACAAATGATTTTGAAGGAAGTCAGCAAAGGCTTATTAATAAAGACCAATTTCGAGAATTGTTGGAAGATGTGAAAATAAGTCCTGCAGTAAAAACAACGGACGAAGTCATTGCGCGTCAAGCAGATTTATTGAATGAAAGCTCCGTACGAATCAAAAAAATATTTTTGATTTCTGATTTTCAAAAAAGCACGACTGATTTCGAAAAAATAAAAAACGACACCAGCATTTCTGTTACGCTGATTCCGACAATTGCGGAACAAACAAACAATGCCTACATCGATTCTTGTGGATTTACAGATCCAGTGCGACAATTGGGCGAAGTGGAGAAATTAAATGTGCGTATTTGCAATGCTTCCAAAGCAGCGATTGAAAATAATTCGATGAAATTATTTATCAATGAAAAAGAAAGAACGCCCGCCAGTTTTTCGGCAGCAGCCAATTCGAGAAGTGATGTAAGCCTTTCTTTTGCTCAGAAAGATACGGGAATGCAGCAATGCCGAATCGAGATAAACGATTATCCGATTACGTTTGATGATAATTTTTATTTTTCGTTTGAAGTGCAAAAAAACATTCCGGTGTTGTGTATAAATGCTTCCGAAAAAATAATTTCCGAAGACGATCATTTTCTCGAAAAGTTTTTTAAAAACGATTCGCTTTTTGTGTTTAATTCGGTGAATGAAAACAATTTAAATTACGCTTCGTTTGCGGATAATAAATTAATTATTTTGAACGAATTGGATTCGGTTTCTTCTGGTTTGGCGCAAGAATTAAAAAAGTTTACGAATAACGGCGGAAGCTTATTGATTGTGCCTTCTGAGAAAATTAAAATGAATTCGTATCGAGATTTTTTGAGTGAATTCAATATCAATTATTACAATAATTTAGATACCGCAAAAACAAAAATTTCAAATATTAATTTTGAAAGTACTATTTATAAAAATGTATTTGAGAAAAATTCAGACAATATTGATTTACCGATTGTTTTTCATCATTATTCCCTCACAAAAAACAGTCATTCCGACGAAAATATGTTGCTGAAAATGCAAAATGGAGATGTATTTTTAAATGAATCAGTTTTCGGAAAAGGAAAAATATATCTTTCTGCAGTGCCTTTCAGCAGCGGATTTAGCACTATTGCGAAACACGCTTTATTTGTGCCTACATTATATAATATTGCGATTAACAGCGAAATAGCGACGCCACTTTTTTACACCATTGGCAAAGACGATGCGATTGATTTGGAAACAATTAATTTAACGGGCGACAATGTTTTTCACATCAAACAAAACGGAACTAATTTTGATGTAATTCCTGAATACCGCAAGGGAGAAGGCAGAACGACACTTTTTGTGCACGATCAAATTAAGCAAGCCGGTAATTATGAATTGTGGTTGGGGAATAAAATTTTGAAAAGCATTTCATTTAATTACGATCGGAAAGAATCGGATTTGAGTTGTTATTCGTCCGATGAAATCGCCGAAAAAACAACTAAATTAGGGTTTGTGAACTTTTCTTTAATCAATAATCAAGCAAAAAATCTAACACAAGTTTTAACAGAAAACGAACAAGGAAAAAAACTTTGGAAACTTTGCATTATTTTAGTCCTCTTATTTTTAGCGGCTGAAATAATGCTCATCCGATGGATTAAAAAATAAATTTTCGAAGACATGAAAACACTTTTAAGAAATGCCAAAATTGTAGATTCGGAATCCGATTACAATGGGAAAACAAAAGATATTTTAATTGAGGGTGGAAAAATTATCAGCATTGGAACTGCTATAAAAGCAGACAAAAATATGCAAGTAGTGGAAGCCGAAAATTTGCACGTTTCCATTGGCTGGTTTGATATGCAAGCCAATTTTTGTGATCCAGGTTTTGAATACAAAGAATCCATTACTTCGGGTGCAAAAGCGGCTGAAAATGGTGGTTTTACAGGAGTTTCAGTGATGTCTTCCACCAATCCGCCTTTGCATTCTAAATCGCAAGTGGAATACATCAAAAATAAAGCGAAAGGTTTAGCTGTGGATGTGCATCCGATTGGAACGGTTTCTCATAAATTGGAAGGAAAACAACTTTCGGAAATGTACGACATGCATCTTTCAGGAGCAGTAGCTTTTTCGGATGATAAACATGCGATAGAAGATGCGGGACTTTTGTTGCGCGCTTTGTTGTACGCTAAAAATTTCAACGGCTTGATTTTAACGCATTGCTGCGATGATTCGATTGCCGCAGACGGACAAATGAACGAAGGCGCAGTCGGTACATCGCTTGGTTTGAAAGGGATTCCAGCGCTTGCCGAAGAATTAATGATTGTCAGAAATATCCATTTGGCGGAATATGCTGAAACAAAAATTCATATTTCTTCTGTTTCTACGGAAAAATCGGTGGAGTTAATTCGCGCTGCAAAAGCAAAAGGTTTAAAAATTACGGCTTCTGTAAACGCACATCACTTGTTCTTAAACGATTCTTCTCTTTCGGATTTTGATACGAATTACAAAGTAAATCCGCCATTACGAATTCAAAAAGATATAGATGCCTTGAAAAAAGGGCTTTCTGACGGAACGATTGACGTGATTGTTTCGGATCATGTTCCAGAAAATAAAGAAAATAAAAAGACAGAATTCGATCACGCAGCCTTCGGAATGATTGGCTTGGAAACAGCTTTTGCGATTGCGAATACAAGCAAAGGAAATATGAAATTGGAGAAATTAATTCATAAAATAAGCATTGCACCGCGAAAAATTTTAAATCTTGAAATTCCGAGTATCAAAGAAGGCGCGAAGGCAAATCTGACTTTGTTTAATCCAGATTTGAGTTGGACATTCACTGAAAAAAATATTTTTTCAAAGTCGAAAAACACGCCGTTTATCGGCACCAAATTAAAAGGAAAAGCTATCGGTATTTTCAATAATAATTTGTTGGTGCTGAATACGGATTCGGAAAAATAATTTTTCAATTTTATTTTTCTTTTTTCTAAAAAAGCTCCTTTATAATTAAACGAGCGTCTCTCGTTTAACATCAATGTAACACCTCCTCTTTAAAAGAACACCTTGTAAATAAACAAATTATTCAAAATAGGAGACAAAGTGTCTTTGTAGTTTAACAAAGAGCCCTTGTAAGTAAACAAGGTGTCATTGTAAGCAAACAAAGAGTCATTGTAAGTAAACAAGGAGTTATTGTAAGCAAACAAAGAATCCTTGTAAGTAAACAAAGGGTCATTGTAAGTAAACAAAGAATCATTGTAAGCAAACAAAGGGTCATTGTAAGCAAACAAAGAGTCCTTGTAAGTAAACAAAGGGTCTTTGTAAGCAAACAAAGAATCCTTGTAAGCAAACGAAGGGTCCTTGTAAGTAAACAAAGGGTCTTTGTAAGCAAACAAAGAATCATTGTAAGTAAACAAAGGGTCATTGTAAGCAAACAAAGACTCTTTTTAGTTAAAAAAAGTTTCCAATACAATAAATAAGGACAGTTTGTTGTTTAACAAGCATAGTAAAACAATTTAAAAAAGGTTCCTTTTAATAAAACTTCGCACCAAAACTGCATGATACAGTCCTACTTGATTTAATTCTAATATCTATTAGCTAAAGAATAATTGAGTATAAACCGTTTCGTTTGCTTTTTAAACAATACACGATTGTTTTCAAAAGTAGGCGAAGCACAAAACTA
>JBDTAC010000046.1 GCA_039924845.1 Bacteroidia bacterium | reverse complement strand
ACATAAAGAAAAAATTTGCTGGGCTATTTCTTTACAAGATAAATTTTCATACTCTTTTTCTCTTTCTTTTATAAAATAGGCGTTTTCCGCAATACGACAACAGTCTAAAATTAGTTTTACATTTTTTGCTTTGCAGATTTTAGAAATTTCTTTTATGTTTTGTAAGCTTACAGGTTGTCCGCCACCACTGTTATTAGTAACGGTTATAATTACGGCACCTATATTTTCGCTTCCTTTTAAATCAATTAATGCGTTAAGTTTCTTAACATCCATGTTTCCTTTAAAGGGATGATATAAAGAAGGAATTAATCCTTCTTCAATAGGAATGTCAATTGCTTCTGCTCCGCTGTATTCAATGTTGGCTCTTGTTGTATCAAAATGTGTATTGCTTAAAAATATTTTATTTTTCCCACCTAATATAGTATACAAAATTCGCTCCCCCGCACGCCCTTGGTGTGTTGGAAAAAAATAGGGCATTCCGGTAAGGTCATACACAGATTCTTTCATGTTGTAATAGCTGGATGCACCGGCATACGATTCATCACCTCTCATCATTCCTGCCCATTGCTCTGCACTCATAGCTTAAGTGCCGCTATCGGTTAAAAAGTCTATTAACACCTGATCCGAATTTAAAGCAAAGGGATTATAATTTGCTTTTTTTAGAAATTCAGTTCTTTCTTTAAGGGTTGTCATTTTTAGCGGTTCAACCATTTTAATTTTAAACGGCTCGATTATTGTTTTGTATTTCATAGTTTTTATTTTTTAATTCTATTTTTTCTTTTGATATCGGCTTGTTTATAATACTCTTTTTCTTCTGCAGTTACAGGCTTTACAAGTGGCACTGATGCAGAATTTCCATTCTCATCAAGCGCTACAAACGTAAAATAAGCTTCATTAATAAGGTATGCTTTTTGACTGATTATTTTTTTTGCCCATGCCTGAACAAATATTTCCATAGAAGAATTAAAAGAGCGGGTAATTTTTGCCTTGATTGTTATTATATCACCAATCTTGGCAGGGAATTTAAATTTAACGCTGTCAATTGAAACTGTAACGCAAATAAGTTCAGAATGATTTTGAGCACAAACAGCTGAAGCAATATCCATCCATTGAACTAATCTGCCACCTTGTAAAATACTCATGGGATTGGTGTCATTGGGACACACAACTTCTGTCATAATGGTTTCAGAATGTTTGGGTGTTTTTGTTTTCTTCATCAATTTAATAATATTTAATATCAATCGCTTTTAAATTAATCCATCCGCACTTATAATAAAATAATTAAGCTCCCATTCTTTGTTTGATCGAAGAAGAGAGTTAATATTTAACGAGCGGATAAAGCGGCAATCTCTAATAGAATTAAAAAACATATCGTTAATTAAAATAGACATGCTGCAATATTAAATAAATACAAAACCTTAGAACATGAGTTAAATCATAATGTTTGATACTTTTTTTTCAAAATAGGATACTCAAGGAGCTTAAAATTCACAATTGTTTGTTAATAATAATTTCAGATAAGTATATCTTTTTTTAATTTGAGTGATTATTTTTGAAAAAAAAACTATGATCTTTTCAAAATCTTGCGAGTACGGAATAAGGGCAACTATATACATTGCTCAACAGTCAATGAACAAAAAGCGTTCAAGTCTTAAATCCATCTCAAAAGAAATAGACTCTCCAGAAGCATTCACTGCAAAAATTCTTCAAATGCTAACCAAAGGAGGGATTATTGATTCTGTTAGAGGTGCTACTGGTGGTTTTCAAATAGAGCAAAAAAACAGTAAGAAAATAAAATTGATAGATATTATTCGTGCTATTGATGGAGACATTGGAGAAAAAACTTGCGTACTTGGCTTAAAGGTATGCTCTGAAGTTAATCCATGCCCAGTTCACCATAAATACATGCATATTAAAAAGAATCTGCTTGCAATGTTGCAAGATACGCGCTTATTGGAAATGTCTGATAGTATTAATAAAGGATTAAGTTGTTTGAAAATTAATTAATTAGTTTTTGCATTCATTTTATTACACCAAATTAAATAATAAAATCTGAATATAATTCTGATTTTAACTGATGTTGACAATTTACAATAAAAAAACAAAAGAATAAAAGACCTTTTTATCCTTTATTAAATAAATATCCATATCTTTGTTGCATAATCTTAAAAAACAAAAATTATGGAAACATTAGATGTAACTAAAATCGAACCACGCCTTAAGCACCCGTCCATCTTTAATAAGTTTGATGCACTGTCTGGCGGACAAGCATTCATCCTTCACAACGACCACGATCCTGTACCTCTCTATTATCAAATGATAGCAGAGCGTGGGCAGACGTTTGAGTGGGAATATTTGCAAAAAGGACCTGAAGTATTTGAGATTAAGATCACCAAACTCGATACTGGGGATAAATCAAAAACTATTGGAGAACTTGTTGCCAGTGATTACAGAAAAGCGGAAGTATTTAGGAAATTCGGCTTGGATTTCTGTTGCGGAGGACATAAAACATTAAAAGAGGCTTGCGCCAAAAAGAAAATAAATTTATCAGATGTTGAAGCGGCAATTGCTGAAGTTGAAAAATCAGTCAATGCAAGGCAAAATGACTTCAATAGCTGGGATCTTGATTTTCTTGCCGATTATATTGTGAATACACACCACAAATATGTTAACGAATCGGTACCAATGTTAAATGAATTTAGCACAAAGGTTGCTCGTGTACATGGTAATAACCATCCAGAAATTATTGAAATTGCAAAGCATTATAATGCAATTGCAGGAGAACTTTTGATGCACATGCCAAAGGAGGAAAGTATCCTTTTTCCTTACATAAAGAAAATGGCAACAGCAAAACGTGACGGAACTCCTTTGTCCAAACCAAGTTTTGGCAGTATTACTAATCCTATTCAAATGATGGAATCGGAACATGTTTCTGTAGGAGAAAGTATGAAAAAGATAAACGAGCTGAGTGGGGCATATACTCCTCCTGCGGATGCTTGTTCCTCTTACAAGATACTGTTTGCTAAACTCAAAGAATTTGAAGAAGACCTCCTTGAACACATTCATTTAGAAAATAATATCCTATTCCCTAAAGCTATTGAATTGGAAAAACAATTAAACAAAGTACGTGCTTAAATGGTTAATCATATTACACGTATTGGGTGCCACAATATGGATTGGAGGGCATTTGTTGTTGTGTATCCGTTATTTACCTGAAGCTCTAAAAAGGAAAGATCCAGAAATTATTAAAGCTTTTGAGAAAAAATATGAAATTATCGGACTACCTTCCCTACTCCTTCAGGTGGTTACAGGCGTTTGGATGTCCATTTCCGTTTATCATGTAACCTTGTTTAGTTTTTCCAATCCAATAGAAACAGCAATATCAATCAAGTTATTTTTATTATTGCTGATTGTTTTATTAGCTATTGATGTACGTGTTTTCATTTTTCCAAGAGTAACTAAAAATAATTTATGGTGGTTAGGTTCGCATATTATAGCTGTTACCGTAATTAGCATATTGTTTCTTTATTTTGGGGTGTCAATACGATTTGGAGGCGTTTAACAGGAAGTATTTTTTAAAATGAAATTTCCGATTCACTTTGCGAATCAGCACGTCAATATTTTAATGAATAAGAAAAGAGTTTTCGAGCAGTGGCAGGAACATATAAATCTATAAAAAAATAATACAATGAGTATTTGGTATTACATATCCGTGTACGTGCATGTCATTTGTGCCGCATTTTGGATTGGGGGCATGCTGTTTCTTCCATTAGTAGTTCTACCTGGAATAAAAAAAAGCCCTGATCGAATAGCGATACTTTATAAAACAGGAATTACGTTTCGCTACTACGGGTGGATTGCACTCATTACCCTGCTAATTACTGGGTTATTAAATATGTATCTAAGAGGATTACCTTTTACATGGGACTTTTTTGAGAAAAGTAATTACGGGAATTTGGTTTGTTACAAAATTCTATTTTTTATTACCATTATAGCTGTTAGCGGCATTCATGATTTTTTTATCGGGAATAAAGCACTTGAAGAAATGCAGAAAAACCCCAATCCAAAGCTTAAGTATGTTGCAAGATGGTCAGGTAGAATTAATTTATTACTGGCTTTAGTAATGGCATTTTTAGGAATAATATTATCTCGTGGAGGAAATTTTTAAAACGAGAATTTGAATCAGAGAAAATGAAAATCAATAACCAAACAAAAATATCTATAATTCTTAAACAGAACAACGACGCAATAGAAGCAATTGCTTCTATTAATCCACATTTTAATAAGCTCAGAAACCCAATACTTCGGAAAGTTTTAGCCCCAAGAGTAACTATTGCAGATGCTGCACGAATTGGAAAATGTGCCGTGTCTGATATTTTGAATAAATTATCTACTATTGGATTCGAAATAGAAAATGAGAATGAAATCAAAACCAAAGAAGTAAGCAAAATTAATCAGCCCAAAGATTACATAGCAGAAGCCATTAATTCAGGGAAAATAAAAACACTCGATGTTCGCCCAGTATTAAATGCAGGGGCAGATCCTTTCAACAGTATTATGCAAGAATTAAAAAAGGTTCCAGATGGATTTGTACTGGAAGTAATAAATTCTTTTGAGCCTACGCCGCTGATAAAGATTCTCAATAAAAAAGGATATGAAAGTTTTGTAAAAACGGACGGAGGGGCGGTTTATACTTATTTCTTAAAAGTAATTGGATCTGAAAAAGAAGAATATTCAACTGAGTTAGTTTTTAAAATTTTATTCGATGAAATGGCAAAAGAAAAAGTAAAATTCAGTAACAAATTATGCGAAGTAGATGTTCGTGATTTAGAAATGCCGTTGCCAATGGTTACGATCTTAAATGAACTGGAAAGTTTACCAGAAGGACACGCTTTGTTTGTCCATCATAAAAAAATACCACAATATCTTTTGCCTGAACTGGAAGAACGTCAGTTTAAAATTTTTATAACAGAAATAGAAGAAGGAAATGTAAAACTTCTAATTCACAAATAAAATGCAATCAGTTGCGAGTCAGAATGCACCTTCTCCAAAAATATTAATCCCACATTTTGTTTTTGGTGGATTTACTTGGCTAATTGCTACAATACTTATTATATTTTCTCCCGATGCTTTTGTGCAACATTACTTTAATCCAAAACTATTATCCATAACACATCTATTGGTTTTGGGTTGGATTACAATGATAATTTTTGGCGCACTCTATCAACTTATTCCAGTTATTTTAGAAGTAAAACTATATAGTGAACGCCTTGCTTTTATTTCTTTTATTTTCCTGGCATCAGGTGCTGTTTCGCTTTCGGTTTCATTTTGGAATTTTTGGATAGGAACTCCCATTTATTTTTCTGCAACTTTGGTGATAATCGCAGTTATTCTATTTGCATTAAATATTTTTCTTACAGCTAATAAATCAAAAAAAGAAAATATTGAAAAAGATTTTATTCTCACTGCAGTTAGTTGGCTATTATTTACTGTGGGAGCAGGGCTAACATTGGCAATTAATCTTACGCACCCTTTTCTATCTCCTCCAATTACTGAATTGTTAAAACTTCATGCGCATGCAGGCATTGTTGGCTGGGTTCTTCAATTAACTATTGGAGTTAGCAGTCATTTGTTACCTATGTTCATGGTTTCTCATAATCTTAATAAGAAAAAATTAAATTTTGCTTATTATTTTATCAATGTGGGATTAATTATAGGAATTGTTTTCCTTTTTGTTCAATGGCAACCAGGAGTGATGATAGGCGTTTTGTCTGTTGTGGCTGGTATTATCTGCTTTCTTTCCTTTCAGTTTGAAGCATACAAAAAAAGAGTAAGAAAGCAGCTTGATATTGGAATGAAGCAGTCGGCTCTTTCGTTTATTTTCTTAATTGTCGCTTTAATTCTTGTCTTGGTTCTTACTATTGGATTTAAGAAAATTATTTTTATAACACTTCCTATGGCAATCGCCTATGGGAGTTTACTACTTTTGGGTTTTATTAGCTCTCTTATTATGGGACAAACCTATAAGACTCTTCCTTTTATCATTTGGCTGAAGGTATACCGAAACCGCGTAGGAAAAGGCAAAATTCCTTTTCCTAAAAATCTCTATTCGGAACAAATGGCTAATTTACAATTGTGTTTGTTCGCAACTGGAATAATTACATTACTTTCAGGAATAATTATAAAATATACCTCTGTCGTAAGTGCTGGAGGCATAATTTTATTTTGCTCCGTATTACTTTATAATTTAAACATCTTAAAAATTATTTTTCATAAACCCGCATTTTAAACCTATAAAACTATGATTGCCACAGAAGAAAATATTTTTTTATTACTAAGGGAAGTGATTGATCCAGAACTGATGGTCAATATCATTGATCTTGGGCTGGTGTATAAAGCACAGCAGAATGAAGCGGAGAAAAAAATAACAGTTGAAATGACTTTAACTTCACCAGGTTGTCCGATGGGAGAGGTAATTACGAAGGATGCTCAGGAAGTATTGAAAGCTCATTATCCTGATTTTGAAATAGCGATAAATTTGGTATGGGAGCCGCCATGGAGTATAGGTCATCTTACACAACTTGGAAAAATAGCTTTAGGAAGAACTTAAAAGATATAAAACATGTTTTCTCAGAAATGTAAATATGCCATTCGGACAATTCTCTACTTAGCTGCAAAAAGCAAGGATGGAGAAAAAATGGATATAAAGAAATTATCAAAAGCACTAAAAATACCTACTCCTTTTTTGAGTAAAATACTTCAGGAACTTGTTCCAAAAAAGATTATTTCCTCCGTAAAAGGACCCAATGGTGGTTTTTTTCTTACTGAACAAAATCTGCAATTACCTGTAATAAAAATTATTGAAGCTATAGATGGTTTAGCTCTGTTCGAGGCTTGTGGACTCGGACTCAAAAGCTGTTGTGATAAACATCCTTGTCCTATTCATAATGATTTTAAAATTGTTCGTGATCTACTTAAAAGTACCTTTTCTAATCAAACCATTCGAGAGCTTGCTAAAGAGATTAATTCCAAACGTTTTACTTTAATAAGATAGTTTTATTTAAATAAAACTTCCTTTAAAACTCATTTGTTGTAAACAAATAAAACAACACTCCTAACAAACACATTGGATTCCAATTTGAAGTTGAGATTTGTTTGATTCCTTAATTAGAGAAGTATATTAACACTAATGCAGTAATATTATTATATTAAAACCAAACCCTTATCCCATTATCAATACACCATCAACTTGATCTAAATTATCTTTCCAAGTTTCAATCATGTTTTTGAGAATAAAAGTAAGGCTTCAAAAAAATAATTTTTCAAACGTGTTTTTGAGAGAGAATAATAAGACTTCGAAAAAATAATTTTTCAAAATAAAATTAAAGAAAGATGGCATTTTCTGTTTGAAAAAATAATTTTCTGAACGTCTTTTTGGAGAAACGTAGAAACGACAGCTTTTATTCATAAAGCTTATCGTTGATGTTGAGTCCGATTGCCGGATAAATCAAATCATACTCTTTATTAACCAGCTTTTTATTCTTGTTTTTATATTCTATTCGTGAAAGCAAATGAGAGATTAAAGCAATGTGTGCATCGTCTTTGTTCTCGGCATTGGCAATAAACCAAGGAGAATATCCGAAATTTGTTTTCTTCAACATTTCATTTCTCGCATCCGAATATTTTTTCCACATCTTTTGTGCTTTCTCGTCAATAGGGCTTAATTTCCATTGCTTCAACGGATCCTCTTTTCTTGCTTCAAGACGTTTTTCTTGTTCTTGTTTGCTGATAGAGAGATAGTATTTCAGCACAATAATGTTGTTATTGGTGAGCATTTTTTCAAACAATGCTACATCTGTAAAAAAAGATTCATATTGTTTCTCCGTACAGAAATCCATAACGTGTTCTACGCCTGCTCTGTTATACCAGCTTCGGTTAAATATTACAAACTCTCCGCGTGCGGGAAGATATTCGGTATATCGCTGAAAATACCATTCATTGGTTTCCCTGTCAGACGGTTTTCCCAATGCAACCACTCTTGTTTCACGCGGACTTAAATGTTTAATAATTCTTTTTATTGTTCCGTCTTTTCCGGCAGTATCTCTACCTTCGAGAATAACTAATACTTTCAAATCAGATGAAATAATTTCTTTCTGAAGTTTTACTAACTCAATATAAAGCTTGTGTAAGAGAAGTTTTTGTTCTTTTTTCATATTCTTGTTTTTATTTATTAGGTTTATCTTTCCTTTTCTCCCGCTCCGCCTTCTCCAAATCTTCAACTGCCTTAACATCCTCACGACCTAACTCCTCATAGAGTTTATGTACCCGATCTATAAGTTGTGGTGTCAAATTGGCTTCAGATTTAGACGTAACTTTATCATCTGGTTTAGAATCAGTTTTGACTTCAGGTTTTGGCTGAGCATCAGTATCTGCTTTGGTTTCAGATTTAGGTTCGTCTTTTGATATAGACTCAACTTTATCTTCGGATTTAGAATCGGTTTTGGTTTCAGATTTTGACTGAGCATCAAAATCTCTTTTGGCTTCGGATTTAGGTTCGTCTTTTGATATAGACTCAACTTTATCATCTGGTTCAGAATCAGTTTTGGGTTCAGGTTTTGGCTGAACATCAGTATCTGCTTTAGTTTCAGATTTAGTCGCAACTTTATCATCGGGTTTAGAATCGATTTTGAGTTCAGATTTAGTTTTATTTTTAGTTTTCATTTCAGGTTTATCTTTAGTTTCAGTAATAGCTTTTTTATCTTCATCAGGATCAGTTTTTAATTTATCTTTTATTGGATCAAAGATCCGGTAAGCAAGTAATTTTAAACGATCATTCACAAGGAACCACAGAATTGCATAACCCCATACGAAGCCTGCCCATTTCCAGCCAAGTGGTGTCATAAATAAGCCATAAACAGCAATTAAGGTGGCTACAATTTGAGTACCTAACACGGCTATCCATAATATCTTTGCTGGACGTATGGACCAAAACGGACCACGGGTACGTGTGAGAAAGATGGTAAGATGCCCTGCTACGGAAAGTTTTAAATACATCATGGTTTGTGCATGAGCTCGGTCGAGATGAAATACCCGCTCAGCAAGATAAAAAAGACCAAAGGCAGAAACAACACCAATAATACCCAAAGTGGTCGAAACGCCTAATACCATTTTCATGTTCCATGCTTCTGGTGCATTTTTATAATGAACATTATCGTATGCAATAGAAAGAATAGCACCGTCATTTAATAATGCAAGCATCACAATCATTACCGCAGTAACAGGATAAAAATTAAATACAAGAATTGCCAATGTCATAAATAAGAGTACACGAAGTGTTTCGGCTATGCGATAAATTGCATAACTATTCATTCGCTGAAAAATGCGACGACTCTCTTTAATCGCATCAATGATTACGGAAAGTCCTGGCGTAAGTAAAACAATTGATGCCGCTGCCCTTGCAGCATCTGTTGCATCGGAAACAGCTATGCCGCAATCTGCTTTCTTCAATGCTGGAGCGTCATTCACTCCATCTCCCGTCATACCTACTATGTGCCCGCGCTTTTGTAGAACATCCACAATATGAAATTTGTGTTCAGGAAATACTTGCGCAAAACCATCTGCCTTTTCAATTAAATCAGAAGTTTCTGAACTTTCTTCCTTTTTCGAATCACCTAAACTGGAAGCGTCCAGAATATTTGTGCCCATATTCAACTTTTTGGCAGTTTCTTTAGCAATGGCTAATGCATCTCCTGTAACCATTTTTATTTTTACACCCATCGTTAATGCGGTAGCAATGGTTTCCTTAGCATCTCCTCTTGGTGGATCGAACAAAGGCAATACACCCAGAAATTTCCATGACCCATCTCCATCATCTTTCGCTACGCCCAAAGCACGGAAACCGCGAGCAGCAAATTCATTAACCGCTTTATCTACCAAAGGTTTTATTTGTGCCGCATTAGCTGACAATGCAAGAATTACTTGTGGTGCACCTTTAGTTACTTTAAATGCTTTTCCGTCTTTACCAGTAACAGTTGCTTCTGTGCGTTTATGGACAGGATCGAAAGGTTGAAAATGAGTTACTTTATAATCCTTCAATACATTTTTATCTTTCATTCCACCCAGTACAGCAAGATCAATCGTATCATTATTTTCGGCACGTGACGCTAATGCACCATTTAGAATAACTTGTTCGGGTGGAATATTATTCATACTGAATGGATCGCCCAGTGTTAATTTGTTCTGTGTAAGTGTGCCAGTTTTGTCTGCACAAAGTATATCTACTCCTGCCAGCTCTTCAATAGCCACCAGCTTGCTTACAACCGCTTTCTTTTTTGCGAGGAGACGTGCACCAACTGCCATCGTTACAGATAATACCGTTGGCATTGCCACAGGAATAGCAGCTACGGTAAGTACCAAAGCAAACTGCAAAGTATTAAGAATCGGGTCGCCACGAAAAATAGCTACAGTTATAATTATAACTACAAGAACAACTGCAAGAACAATTAGGTAGTTACCTATTTTAAGAACTGCTTTTTGAAAATGGCTTGTAGTGTGAGCAGCCTGCACTAATTGTGCAGTTTTTCCGAAATATGTGATGGCTCCAGTAGCATAGACGATGGCATCAATTTCGCCCCTGCGGATGATAGAACCTGAAAATATGGCCTCTCCAGATTTGCGTTCGACTGGTAATGATTCGCCAGTAAGAGCTGATTGGTCTACTTCTACTGCGTCGCCGGAAAAAAGGCGGGCATCGGCAGGTACAATATCACCAAGGCGCAAACGTATCACATCACCCGGTACCAGTTCACGTGCCGGAGGATTTATCCACTTGCCATCTCGTTTTACACGGGCTTTAATAGCCAAACTCGCTTTAAGCGCATCAATGGCATTGCCTGCTTGTCTTTCTTCCAAAAATCCTACAATAGCATTTGTAAATAGTAATACGAGAATAATGAAAAAATCAGGCCAATGACTTGCAACTGCAGAAAGAATCACGGCTATTTCAATCATCCAAGGGATGGGACCCCAGAAATAACTGAGAAATTTAAGCAAGAGATTAGTTTTCTTTTCTTCAATTTCATTTAGCCCATATTGAACCAACCGTTTTTTGGCTTCGTCCTCACTAAGACCATCTTCAGAAGAGTTCAATTTTTTTTCCACTTCGGCTATCGGCAGCGATTTCAAATCGCCCTTAGCCCCAGGTTTTGAAGATGGATTTGAATTTTTAGGTTGTGATTGGTTGTCGTCTTTTTTCAATATATATATATTCTCCTTTTTCTTTAAACAGATTTGTAATTCTTGTTTCACTCGAAATTTATTCTATATTTTAATTGTTCTTAGTCGTAGTGAATTTGTAATGACTGATACGGAGCTAAAGCTCATCGCAGCTGCTCCTATCATAGGTGATAATAAAATTCCAAAAAATGGATACAAAGCACCTGCCGCAATTGTAACACCCAACACGTTATAGATAAAAGCAAAAAATAAATTCTGATGGATATTCCTCATCACTTTCCGGCTTAGTTCTTTGGCTTTTACAATACCATTCAAATCTCCTTTCATCAAAGTAATTGCAGCGCTTTCAATTGCCACATCTGTTCCTGTACCCATGGCGATTCCCACGTCTGCTTGCGCCAATGCAGGGGAATCGTTGATGCCATCGCCTGCCATTGCCACACTTTTACCTTCTCCCTGTAAGCGTTTTATTTCTTTTAATTTATCCTCTGGCAAGCATTCTGCTTTAAAATCGGAAAGGTTTAATTCATCTGCAATTGCTTTTGCTGTATCCTTATTGTCTCCGGTAAGCATTATTACTTTAATGTTATCTTTAAGAAGTTTTGCAATCGCTTCTTTGCTTGTACTTTTTATTTTATCTGTGATTGTTATATAGCCCGCAATTTTTCCGTCAACTAAAATATAAGATACTGTTTTTCCTTTTTCCTGTTCGCTTTTTACAAGTGCCAAAAGGTTATCTGAAATTTTCGCATTGTTATCCGCCATCAATGTATTATTTCCTAACGCTATTTTTTTATTCTCGACAGCGCCTGTTACTCCTTTTCCAGTTACAGCTTCAAAATTTTCAACGTCAGTTAATTTTATTTCTTTTTCTT
>JBDTAC010000045.1 GCA_039924845.1 Bacteroidia bacterium | reverse complement strand
TATAATCCAACGGTTTTGGATGATGTCCTGCAATTTTTTCCACACAAATAATTCCTTCTTTACTTGCTACGTGCGCCAATGCTTGTCCGCCAACACAATCGCCAATGGCATAAATACTCGGAATATTGGTTTGATAAAATCCGTTAGTTAAAACTTTTCCTTTATCAACGGCAACGCCTATTTCTTCCAAACCAACGCCTTCTAAATTTGCCTGAATACCAACCGCAGAAAGTACAATTTCACATTCAACAATTTCTTCGCCTTTAGCCGTTTTAATTTTCACTTTGCAATCAGTACCTTTTGTATCAACCGATGCAACACTTGCTTCCGTCATCACATCAATACCAATTTTCTTAAACGAGCGTCCTAATTGTTTGGAAACTTCTTCGTCTTCCACCGGAACAATGTTTGGCATGAATTCTACCAAGGTAACTTTGGTTCCCATTGTTGCATAAAAATACGCGAACTCCGATCCAATAGCTCCCGAACCAATTACCACCATTGATTTTGGCATTTTTGGTAAAGTCATAGCTTCTCGATAACCGATAATTTTTTTTCCGTCTTGCTGGATATTCGGTAACTGACGTGAACGCGCTCCCAAAGCCAAAATAATATTGGTAGCTTCGTAAATAGCCGTTTTTCCATCAGCATCTTTTACTTCTACTGTTTTCGGAGATTTTAATTTTCCGAAACCTTTAATTACTTCAATTTTATTTTTCTTCATCAAAAACTGAACACCTTTGCTCATTCCGTCAGCTACATCACGACTGCGTTTCACAACACTGTCGAAATCCACTTCTACACCTTTTGATTTAATTCCGTAGTCGGCAGAATGATTTAAATATTCCAATACTTGCGCGCTTTTTAATAAGGCTTTGGTAGGAATACATCCCCAATTCAGGCAGATTCCGCCCAATTCGGACTTTTCAATGACTGCTGTTTTTAAACCCAATTGCGATGCTCTAATGGCAGCAACATATCCGCCAGGACCGCTTCCTATAACTATTAAATCGTATTTCATAATTTCTATTTTTTTGAATATAACAAGTGCGAAATTAGTAAAATTTCTATTTGGGAACTTGTTTAAAGTCGAATAAAAAATCTGTAAGTTTGCGATTCTTATTTCAAGATATGTCAGACAAAAAACAAAAAGCGAAATCACCTTTAGCAGCTATTTTCTTTACCGTTTTTATTGATTTGGTCGGACTCGGAATTGTGATTCCGATTATGGCGCCCTTGTTATTAGATCCGCACAATACCATTTTGCCTTTTACAGCATCTGTTCATTTCAGAACACTTTTACTGGGATTTTTAATTGCCGTTTATCCACTTGCACAATTTTTCGGAGCTCCAGTTTTAGGTGCACTTTCCGACCGTCATGGACGAAAACCAATTTTACTTATTTCATTACTGGGAACTTTGTTGGGCTATGTTTTATTTGCTTTGGCGATTATTCACAACGATATTTATTTGCTTTTTTGGAGTCGTTTATTGGACGGATTTACCGGAGGAAATATTTCCATTGCCTACTCTGCCATTTCAGATGTGAGCGATGACACCAATAAAGCTAAAAACTTCGGAATGATTGGCGCTGCCTTCGGATTAGGATTTGTTTTAGGTCCGTTTATTGGCGGCAAATTATCCAGTCCTGAAATTGTTTCTTGGTTCACATTGGCTACTCCATTTTGGTTCGCTGCCATTCTCAGCACTATAAATATTTTGTGGGTTTGGCTTTCTTTTCCAGAAACTCTTTTAGAAAAAAGAAATACCTCAGTAAGTTTATTTACCGGAATCAGCAATATCAAAGAAGCTTTTGGCTACAAAGATTTGCGCATCGTTTTTTTAATTGTTTTTTTACTGACGTTGGGATTTAATTTTTTCACGCAATTTTTTCAAGTTTTCTTGATAGATAAATTTCATTTTACCGTTTCTCAAATCGCAGATATGTTTGCCTATATCGGCATTTGGATAGTTGTTGCGCAAGGTGGCGTTTTACGTCCTTTAGCTAAAAAATACAATGCATTACAAATGCTTTCAGTAGCCGCATTATTATTAGGTTTAACACTTCCTCTTTTATTAATTCCTTCCGATTATAAATATTTGTATTTCGTTATTCCTTTCGTTTCCATTTTTCAAGGATTAACGCAACCTACTATTAGCACTGTTGTTTCCGACCAAGCCAATAAAACAGAACAAGGCAGAATTTTGGGAATCAATCAATCCATTCGCTCGCTCGGAATGGCTTTCCCTCCTATTTTGGCGGCTTACATCACACTTATCAATATTAGTTTACCGATACTTGCTTCCGCATTTTTTATTATTTTAGGATGGATTGTCGTGGCGTTTTATTACAAAACACTGATGAAGAAAGAACAAACCAATCGCTTTTCCTGAAAAAATTATTTTTTCAATTTGATATTTATTTCAAAATAATTTTCTGAATCTCTCGGAAAGGTGTGAAAATTTCCATTTAATTCTCGTTCACAATAAACAGCACACAAAGTATTCGAAACACGGTATAAATGTTTTCTTTTATTTTCAGGTGTTCCTGCTAAAATTCCTTTTAACACATCCCATCGAATATCTTCTGGGCTATTTCCGTAATCGTGCCAAACAATCATGGAATTATTATCCTTCAACACTTCGAAAGCCTTTTCCGTATCGTTTTTAACAGATTCGTAATGATGATCACCATCAATAAAAATCAAATCAAATTTTTCATTTAAACTTTTCAAATTTATTTCTTTCGAATTTTCGCGAACGTGAGTTACGTTACTTTTATTTTTAGAAAAATAACCAATTAAATTAATGTGTTTTTCTGTCAAATGAATGTGGCGCATTTGTGCATCTGTTAAATTAACAGTAAAACATTTTTTAGCCACAGCAGCAATATTGGCAACACTTTCACCGCGCCACGTGCCAATTTCTAAATACACACAATCGGAAAAACTTTTTGCGCAAGCTTTTAAAAATGCCAAATCAATAGGCGTTGAGCCGCCTTCTAATGCGGCATAAGGCGAAACCGTTTCGTCAAAATCGGGAAACAAATCGGTTAATTCAATACTTGGCAATCCGAGTTTCATTCCATATTTTTCACTTACCTCCAACTGATTTACATCCGCATCGTCCATAATTTTATTTATAAGCGATGGCTGTTTCATCAATAATGACAAGCCTTTAAAAAGTTTTTTTACTTTGCTCATACTTTTTCTTTTCTTGATTTTAAAAAATACAACAACTCCTTTTTCACAAATAAAAAATCATCTTTTTCAGGAATAAATTTTGCGAGTGAATAGTTGCTTTCTCTCAAAAAATAAATGATTGTAAAAACAGCCGAAGCAAAATACGAGCAACTGGCAATAATTCCCGCAACAAATATCGAATACTGGTGAATGCAAATAACGCTTAAAAAAATAGTTATAAAAACACCCGAAACAGCCGCAAAGGTATTCACTTGATATTTTCCTATTCCCGAAAAATAATGTCCGATGATGAGCGAAATATTCCAACACAATATTCCCGGAATAAGCGCCCAGATTACTTTTCCTGTTTCTCCAAATTCTTTTCCGAAAATAAAAATATAAAAGGAACTCGGGAAAATAAGTAAAGGAATAACCGCAAAAAAGCAAAGCAACAAACTGGCTTTTGTTAATTTTAAAGTGAGCTTGCGCGAATAATTTACGTCCGTTGAATTAGCTATTCGCGCATATTGAATAGTTGCAATGCTGTTACTGATAAGCCAAATGGCTCCTGAAATGGAAATAGCATTGGAGTATATTCCGAGTTTGCTGTCGCCTGAAAAATGGCTTAGTAAATAAAAGCTTAAACGTAAATTAATAAACTGCACAA
The DNA here is from genome assembly GCA_039924845.1 of Bacteroidia bacterium. Classification (NCBI taxonomy): domain Bacteria; kingdom Pseudomonadati; phylum Bacteroidota; class Bacteroidia; species Bacteroidia bacterium. The sequence goes on along the minus strand of JBDTAC010000045.1, from coordinate 1,538 downwards.
CATGTGCCGATTGATTTAATAAACCTACTCGAAAAGTTTCTTTCAAGACAGTCATTTGTCCTTTTAAAAAATTATTTTTCAGATACGGTAAAATCAAGAAAAAGCTAATCAGGAAACAGCCGCCGAAGGAAATATACAGAGAGGTAATGTACGCTTCGATATTATTTTTATTCCAAAATAAAACTAACATCAACAACACAAAAAAACTGATAAGCGTTTGCAATAAACTGATTAAATTATTAGCGGTAATTTTTTCTTTTCCCAGTAAAATGGTTAGATTAATGGATAAAAAGGAATTCAGCAAGGAAAGTGCTACTACATGAAAAACAAAAACCTCCGGAATCAGTGGAAATAATTTTAAAATAAAATAGGCAAAAACACAGGATATAAACGACCAAATATATCCTGGAAACAAAATTTGAACGACAGGATATCGCGGAACTAAATAAACCACCGTTGCTCCGCCAACCACATTACAAAATATCAAAACTAAAGTAATGCTGGTGATAATTAAACTCGTTTCTCCTTTCCCGAAAGCGCCCATGTATTGCGAAATCACAACGGCAACAAGCAATCCGATGAATGCATTGACAAATTTAATAACAAATGTGGAAGCAATATTTTTAAACATCGTTCTTTCGCAAAGGCTTAAATTAGAAATTTTTAGCGGTTTACGCAGTTGTATTTTTCGTGTTCAAAAAAATAATTTTTCAATATTGCTTTTATAGAAAATAATTCTGCCTATACTTAATTGTGTTCCGTAACCACACCCATTGAGCAGAATTTTTTAATTCTTTTCTCCACCAATTTATCGGGTTCCATTTTGGTTAATTTTTCGAGGTGTTTTAAAATTTCTTCTTTTAAGATTTTAAACATCTCTTCGGGATGCGTGTGTGCGCCGCCAATCGGTTCTTTTACGATGCCGTCAATTAATTTATTTTCCAACATATCGGTAGCCGTTAATTTTAATGCTTCTGCCGCTTTCTCTTTAAAATCCCATGTCCTCCATAAAATAGTAGAACAATTTTCAGGAGAAATAACAGAGTACCACGAATTTTCCAGCATCAATACTTTATCGCCAATGCCAATTCCGAGTGCGCCACCAGAAGCTCCCTCGCCAATAACAATACAAATTACAGGAACTTTTAATCTCGACATTTCTAATAAATTGCGTGCAATCGCTTCGCCTTGCCCGCGTTCTTCCGCTTCTAATCCGGGATAAGCACCAGGAGTATCAATTAATGAAATAACAGGTTTGCCAAATTTTTCTGCTAATTTCATTAAGCGCAATGCTTTGCGATAACCTTCAGGATTGGGCATTCCGAAGTTTCTATATTGACGCATTTTTGTATTTATTCCTTTTTGCTGACCGATAAACATTACACTTTGTCCGTTAATACTGCCAAAACCACCAATCATCGCTTTGTCGTCTTTCACCGTTCTGTCACCATGCAATTCGATAAAATTTCCGTCCGTCATCGCATTAATATATGCTAAAGAATAAGGTCTGTCGGGATGGCGCGACACTTGCACGCGTT
>JBDTAC010000044.1 GCA_039924845.1 Bacteroidia bacterium | reverse complement strand
AAAAAATAATTTTTCAATGTGCCTTTTCAAGGACATAAAAAAACGCCTTGTATTTTGTACAAGGCGTTGTAGGTTTTAAAAGTGATTGTGTTACTTGCTTGTTTTATTTAACCAAGGATACATGACCGATGTATTGGTGCGATTTATCAAACACATCCAACAATTTTACCTTCCATACATACACATCTATCTGAGCCATTCTAGTTCCGCCCATCACAACACCATTCCACTTATTATTCAAATCATTCGTGTAAAAGATTAAATTACCCCAACGGTCGAAGATCCACATCTCATACGTTTTTATGCCAATACCCGTTCCGTAAAAATAATCGTTGACACCATCGCCATTCGGCGTAAAGGCATTCGGTGCATAAAACGTAAAGGTCGGCTCGATGATGATTGGATGTGTTACTGTATCGCTACATCCAAATTGATTAATTACTATTTCTTCCACATTAAAGGTTCCTGTATCTCCGTACGTATGTGTTGGATGATTGTCGCTTGCCCATGTCAAGGTATCCCCATCGCCAAAGTTCCAATGCCATGAGCTTGCTCCCGTAGATTGATCCACAAAATTTATCGTCGGATTTACAATCGTCGTTGGCTGAGGATTCATCGTAAACGCTGCTTCCGGTACTGGATAAACGGTTATCATACGTGAATGCGTCAACGTTGTAGAACAATTGTTTTGTGAACTAACGGTCAGCATCACATCGTAAGTTCCTGGTACTGTATAACAATGGTTTGGGTTTTGAGTGTTATCTGTACCGCCATCGCCATAAGACCATAACCACGTATTGATGGTGCCGCCATTGGCTATCGTACTGTGATCTGTAAAATCAACACACAATGGTGCGCAACCTACACTGTCATTAACCGTAAAGGCTACCACAGGATTCGGATTCACCGTTACATTGTGAGTAACTGAATCCACACAACCATTGCTGCTCGTTACCACTAATTTAACGATGTATGTCGAATCTTTTGCGTACAAATGAACTGGGTTTTGAACTCCACTTGTATTGCCATCTCCAAAATTCCACGACCAATTACTGATGATGCCGAATGATACTGTAGAGCCATCTGTAAAAGAAGTCGGACTGTTCTGACAAACCGTTGTATTGCTGAAGGCTGCTACCGGCAATGGATAAACACTTACATTTTTGCTTATCGTATTGCTGCATCCATTCGAGGATGTTACTGTTAAACTTACTACATAAACACCACTTGCTGCGTACGTATGGGTCGGGCTTTGGATAATACTTGTATTACCGTCTCCAAAGTTCCATGACCAACCAGTGATGGTACCTATACTTACCGTGGAAGCATCTGTAAAGGTGCTCGTATTGTTTAAACAAACATTGGTTGCTGTAAACAAAGCTGTTGGTGATGGGAATACAGTGATTGTATTCGTTACTGTATTCGTACAGCCTCCATTAGAAGTAACTGTTAACGTTACCGTAAATGTTCCACTGGTTGCATACGTATGCGTTGTATTTTGAGTGCTGGCTGTACCTCCATCTCCAAAATTCCATGACCAACTGGTAATCGTTCCTGGAGCCACGGTAGAGCCATCCGTAAAGGTTGTTGCATCTGATACGCAAACCGATGTACTTGTAAATGAGGCAACCGGTATCGGATTCACTGTTACTGTTTTTGTTGTCGTTCCTTGACATCCATTGTTAGAAGTTACTGTCAAAGTTACCGTATAATTACCTGCTGTACTATAAACATGACTTGGAGATTGCGTTGTGGAGGTATTGTTGACTCCTGATCCTGGGTCTCCAAAGTTCCATGCCCATGCAGTAATACTACCAGATGGAATTGTTGATATATCTGTAAAGTTCATCGCACTGCCTGCACATACACTCAATGAAGTAAATCCTGCTACTGGTAATGGATTCACTACCACTGGCAATGTAATTGAATCCACACAACCTCCGCTGCTCGTTACAATCAACCTAACATTGAAGGTCCCAGAGGATCCATACGTATGTGTCGGATTTTGAGTGAGCGATACATTATTAGCTCCAGATGATGGTTCGCCAAAATTCCATGACCAGCTTGTGATAGTTCCTACTCCTGTGGTAGAACCGTCTGTGAAAGCGGTTGCATTGTTAAAACAAACAGTTGTGGAAGTAAACGTTACCACTGGCAATGGATTCACCGTTACCGTGGCTATAGCTGTATTCGTACATCCATTCACATCGGTACCTGTTACCGTATAGTTCGTCGTTACTGTTGGATTGGCTGTTACTGTTGTTCCTGTGGTTGCACTTAAGCCTCCTGCTGGTGACCAACTATAACTTACTCCTCCCGTACCCGTCAGAGATCCACTGCTGCCACTGCAAATTGTAATAGAATTAACGCCTATCGTCGGTGTTGGATAAACTGTTACTGTCGCTATCGCGCTGCCTGTACAGCCTGATGTGGATGTTCCTGTTACAGTATAGCTTGTCGTTGTTGCCGGATTAGCTGTTACACTTGCTCCTGTTGTAGCACTCAAGCCTCCTGCTGGTGTCCATGCATAAGTACCTCCAACTCCCGCTCCTGCCGATGTTAAAATCATGCTGCTGCCTGGACAGATATTGCCTGAATTAACGGTTACTGTTAATGAATTATTTACCGTTACAGTCGCTATGGCTGTATTCGTACATCCATTCACATCCGTGCCTGTTACTGTATAAGTTGTTGTTGTCGCTGGACTCACTGTGATTGAATTCGTCGAAGCGCCCGTGCTCCAACTATATGTTGAAGCGCCGCCGCCTGTTAAAATCGCACTGCTCGTTGGGCATATACTCGCCGAATTGACTGTTACTGTCGGTAATGGATTAACCGTTACGGTCGCTATTGCACTACCTGTACAGCCCGCTGAGGAGGTTCCTGTTACCGTGTAGCTTGTCGTTACAGCTGGATTCACTGTTATAAAATTCGTCGTAGCGCCTGTACTCCAACTATACGTTACAGCGCCTCCTGGGGTTAATATCACATTTGTACCCACGCAAATCGTTGGTGAATTGACCGTTATCGTTGGCGGTGGCGTAACTGTTACGGTAACACTTGCTGTAGTTGTACAACCCGTTGATGTTCCTGTTACAGTATAAGTAGTAGTAGTAGCGGGTGTTACTGTAATACTTGCTGTCGTGGCACCCGTACTCCAACTATATGTTGTAGTTCCACTTGCAGTTAATGTACTTGATCCGCCCGTACATATCGTTGCAGGACTTGCCACTGCCGTTACGGAAGTTGTAACAACGACAACTGGTAATGTAATAGAATCTCTACAGCCACTAGACGAGGTAACAATCAACTTCACATTATAAGTACCAGATGCTCCATAAGTATGTGTCGGATTTGTTGTAGTAGATGTTCCACCATCCCCAAAATTCCAGGAATAACCGCTTATGACATAGGGATTAGCTACCGTAGATGTGTTTGTAAAATCAGCGGTTACACAAGACGGAATGGTATAGGTAAAATTAGCTACAGGAGCTGGGTATTGAACAACTTTGTCCGTTAAAACTTCGGTACAACCTTGCGGTGATGTGATTGTTACCGAATACGTGCCAGGCGTAGTTACGGTTATATTTTGACTTGTTTGTCCTCCAGGAGCCCATGAATAAGAAGCTGCTCCAGCAGGAGCAGATAAGCTAACACTGCCACCCGGGCACAACGAATCTGGCTGCATAATAGTAAGTGGGGAACAATTACAATCCACATAAGCATAGCCAAAATGTCCACCTTGATCGCAACCCGCTGCTGTAAACTTAATAGTAACGTTTTGACCAATATAAGGAGTTAAATCAATGTTTACAAGAGTCCAAGTTTTGAAATGCACTGTATTATCAAGTGTAGAAGTTTGCCAACCAGTAATACCGGCGCTCGCAGCAACAAAATAATTAGCGCATGTAATTTCAGCACCTGCTTGATCCTTCATGTCAACATCAAAAAAAGGCTGATCTATTGGAGCATGGCCACCATCCTGTAATACAACAGCATAAGCATACGTAAAATTAGTATTGGCTGCCGAAACAGTAAATGTTTGAGAAATGTTCTCTTCCTGATAAAAAGCTCGTGTATCTCCTAATTTGGCGGAATATGTACCTGCATAAACCATAGGGAATAAACCATAAGGATCTGTACCAGCTGTTACAATTGTTTGCCAACCCGCAACAATACCAGCAACTGGAGAACCCATAACTATTGGCAAAGTATTCCCTGCAGCATTAGAA